>WRLJ01000029.1 GCA_009777685.1 Oscillospiraceae bacterium
GGGGGTGTTTGCGCGTTATGAAATTGGACATCCGGACCCTGGACGGCGCGGGACAGCTGCGGTTTGACGAAAAATACGATCTGTCGGGGATGGAGTTTTTCGGACACTACCCCATCGCCGAGCCGCTGCGGTTTTCCGGCCGGGCCGCCGGTTGCGCGGGAGGGCTAGTCACGCTGGAGGGGGAGCTGAGTACGCGGCTTCACCTGCTCTGTGACCGTTGCGGCAGAGAGTTTACGCGCGACAAGGCCGTACCCGTCTCCGTTCTGCTGGAACTCACCCTGCAGGACGAGGAGCGCGGCGACATCGTCGTCTGCCCCGGCGGAATCTGCGATCTGGAGGACATCGCCGTCCCGGAATGGATTCTCGCGATGGACTATCAGAATCTGTGCCGCGAGGACTGCGAAGGACTGCTGCCCCGGGAAGAGTCATCTACAAGCCGCCTGTGAGCGGATCGGAAAGGAAGTCATACACATGGTCGCACCGGTAAGAAAATCCTCCAAACAGAGAAGGAATCTTCGCCGCAGCAGCGTTTGGAAGCTGGAGGCTCCCGTTTTGTCGCTGTGCCAATGCGGCGAGTACAAGCTCTCGCACCGCGCCTGCAAGGCCTGCGGAACCTACAGGGGCCGCACGGTCATCCTCAAAAAGGACGATACGAAGAAAAAGAAATAGTGGAAAACGCGGTAACCGGAAGGCGGGGCGGATTTTTTTCCGCTGTCCGCCTTTTTGCGTTGCCGCGGGTGACGGGGGACGGACGTGCCCCCGCGCACCTCATAACGATTGCCAAGAGGGGCGGCGATGCGCTATAATAGAGCTGATCCATTGAACCGGAGGAATCATCTATGAAAAAACTGACCGCCGTCATCCTTCTGTGCGCGCTGACGCTCTCACTGACCGCCTGCGGCGGTTCCCGAAACGATCGCGGCAATACCGCGGGCAACATCATCAACCTCGGGTTTGTGGCGATGCAAGGCGACCGGATATATTACCGCGGCAATGACGGAAGCAAACTCTACACCATGCGCGCCGACGGCTCCGACCGCCGGAAGCTCAACGATGACGAGTCATATTATATCAATGTGGTCGGCGACCGGATTTATTACAGCAACAGCAGCGACGGCAACAAGCTCTACACCGTGCGCACCGACGGAAGCGACCGGCGGAGGCTCAACGAGGACAGTTCAGGGTATATCCATGTCGTCGGCGGCTGGATTTATTACTGCAATAACAGCGACGGCGGGAAGCTCTACACCATGCGCACCGACGGCTCCGACCGGCGGAAGCTCCATGATGACCATTCAGATTTTGTCAATGTGACCGGCGACCGGATTTATTATCTCAACTGGAGCGACGGCGGCAAGCTCTACAGCATAGGCATCGACGGCTCTGACCGGCGGAAGCTCAATGACGATACATCAAGGTATATCCATGTCGCCGGCGACCGGATTTATTACGCCAACGGGAGCGAGGGCGCGACACTCTATACCATGCGCGCCGACGGCTCCGACCGGCGAAAGCGCAATGATGATTATTCATCGAATATTAACATCACCGGCGACCGGATTTATTACTGCAATGCCAGCGACGGCGGGAAACTCTACACCATAGGCATCGACGGCTCCGGCCGGCGGAAGATCAATGATGATCTTTTATATGGTATCCATGTCGCCGGCGACCGGATTTATTACGCCAACTGGAGCGACGACGGCAAGCTCTATACTGTATGCACCGACGGCTCTGACCGGCGGGCGGTGGATTGAGAGGCCGCCGGCAGCAGGGCTGACGCGCGGCGGAAACGCGGGACGCGGGGGACTGCGTCTCCCGCGGGGTTTTTCGGATTCCAACGGGATGCCGGAGATGTGTTTTTGCGGGCGACCGGGGACGGCCGCCCCTGCGAATGTGCGCGGATTTTCCCGCGTTTGTCCGGCCGTCCGGCCTACGCCCCGGAAATTATGGACTTTCGGGGCGGGCTGTGGTATGATATGTGAGAACTTCACACCGTCTCACTTCTAACCCCCTCTCCTTGGAGGTGTTCCCATGTGCCTCATTACATCCGTGCAGCCCAACTCGCCCGCCGCCAAGGCGCGCGTCCGGCCCGGCGAAGCCCTGGAAGCCATCAACGGGCACCCTGTCCGCGATGTGCTGGACTACCGCTTTTATACCTATGAGCCCAAGCTGCGCCTGACTCTGCGGCGGCCCAACGGCAAGCCGCGCGCCGTCACGCTGCGCCACGCGGAGGGGGAAGACCTGGGCTTGGAGTTTGCCTCCTACCTGATGGACGAACACCGGCGCTGCCAGAACCATTGCGTGTTCTGCTTTATCGACCAGATGCCGGAGGGCTGCCGCGAGAGCCTGTACGTCAAGGACGACGACGAGCGGCTGAGCTTCCTGCTGGGCAATTATATCACGCTCACCAACCTCTCCGGGGAGGAGATACAGCGGCTCATTACCATGCGCGTCAGCCCGCTGCACATCTCCGTGCATACGACCAACCCCGCCCTGCGCGTGAAGATGACGGGCAACCCCCGCGCCGCCCAATGTCTGGAGCTTTTGCGCCGTTTCGCGCAGGCGCGGCTGACGCTGCACGCGCAAATCGTGCTGTGCCCCGGCTGGAACGACGGCGCGGAGCTGGAACGCACGCTGGGCGACCTGGCCTCGCTGGGCGGTTCCCTCGCCAGCGTCGCCGTCGTCCCGGTCGGCCTGACGGCGCGCCGGGAGGAGCTGCCGCCCCCCGCAGAAGGCGTCCCGCTGCGTCCCGTCTCGCTCGACGAGGCGCGCGCGGCCATTGTTCTGGCGTCCCGCTACGCGCGCGTGTACTGCGCCGACGAGCTGTACCTGACCGCCCGCCTGCCCCTGCCGGGGCAGGACGCCTATGGCGAGTACCCCCAGTTGGAAAACGGCGTGGGGATGCTGACCCGGCTGCGCCAGCAGTGGAAGGACGCGGACAAGCCCGCGGATATCCCGCCGCAGACGCTGGTCACCGGCGCCGCCGCCGCGCCGTTTCTGCGCGAACTGCTGGCGGGCAGGCCGGTGGACGTGACCGCGGTGGAAAACCGCTTTTTCGGCCTCAACGTGACCGTGGCGGGCCTGCTGACCGGACGGGACATCGCGCAGACCCTGGCCGGACGGGACTTGGGCGTCCGCGTGCTGATCCCCGCCAGCGCCCTGCGGCACGGCACGGATCTGTTTCTGGACGGCATGACCGTCGGGGAGCTGGAAGCGGCCCTGGGTGTCCCGGTGGTTGCCGTGGAAGCGGACGGCGCGGCATTGGCCGAAGCGCTGGGGCAGCCACCCGCGCGGAACGCCGAACCGCCGGCAGCGGTTGAGGAGCAAGCTGCGGGATTGCCGATAAACCTGTAGAAAAAGGGCGGTGTTTTTATGCTGGATAAAGAAAAAGCTAGAAAAATAGCGCGTGACTATTCGGCGGAGGTGATAAAAGCCATCAACCCCGACAAGGTCATTCTTTTCGGTTCGTATGCCGATGGAAGCCCCCGCGGCGAGAGCGATATTGACATTGCGGTGTTTGTACACGGTTTGGATCATGAAACTTGGTATAACACCCGCATTGTATTGCAGCATTTACGCTGGAACAGATATTTTTTGGACATTGAGCCGCATTTGTTGGATGAAACGCACGACCCGAGCGGCTTTGCCGAACACGTCATCAAAACAGGCGAGGTGATTTATCCGTCCGCATAAGAATATCGGTTAAGACGGCAGAAAGGCATATTGCGGGTTTGTTGCAGAAAATTTATAGTAAGGCGGTGTTCTTATGCGCGAAGGAAAAGAAAAAAAGCCGATCGTGATTACAGGTGCGAAAGTGGCAAACGCTGTGGGTGCTTTGGCGTTAGTGATAGGGATTATATTTGTGGTAACCAATTTGATTGGAGTTACAGATTTGGACTGGCTTAGTGTAGGCTTGATGTTTGTGGCTCCCTGCATGACGGTTATCTCTAACATGGGGAAATAAACATGCTCCGCGGTCTCTCTAAAATCCGGTTCTTGGCGTTTGATTTCCCAAGGCAGGAGGTTTTTGCATGAAGCCCATCGTCGCCGTCGTCGGACGCCCCAACGTCGGCAAATCGCATCTGTTCAATAAGCTCGTGGGCCGCCGCCTGTCCATCGTGGACGACACGCCCGGCGTCACGCGCGACCGGCTGTACGCCGATTGCGAGTGGAACGGGCGCGTCTTTTCACTGGTTGACACCGGCGGTATCGAGCCGCGCGCGGGCGACGATATCCTGGTGTTCATGCGCGAGCAGGCCAGCCTCGCCATCGAGAGCGCGGACGCCGTCCTCCTGGTTTGCGACATCCGCGCGGGCGTGACCGCCGCCGACGCGGACATCGCCGCGATGCTGCGAAAGTCCGGAAAGCCCGTCGTCCTCTGCGTCAACAAGGCCGATTCCGTCGGGCGGGAGAACAGCGACATCTATGAGTTTTACAATCTGGGGCTGGGCGACCCCGTCGCCGTATCGGCCCTGCACGGGCACGGGACCGGCGACCTGCTGGATGCGTGCGCCGCCCTGCTGCCGCCGGACGCCGGCCCGGCGGAGGAGGGGGACGCCGTGCGCGTGGCCATCGCGGGCAAGCCCAACGTGGGCAAGTCCTCCCTGCTCAACCGCCTGCTGGGCGAGGAGCGCGTGATCGTCAGCGATGTGCCCGGCACAACGCGCGACGCGGTGGACGGCGAGCTGGAAAACGCTTGCGGCCGCTTTATCTTCACCGACACCGCCGGGATGCGCAAAAAAGCGCGCGTGGAGGGCGGCGTGGAGCATTACAGCGTCCTGCGCGCGATCATGGCTATCGAGCGCAGCGACGTGTGTCTGCTGATGCTGGACGCCCGCGACGGCGTGACCGAGCAGGACACCAAAATCGCGGGACTGGCCCACGAGTCCGGCAAGCCCAGCGTGATTTTAGTCAACAAATGGGATTTGGTCGAGAAGGACCACCGCACGATGGACCAAATGACGGAGGAAGTCCGGCGGGGGTTGGCGTATATGCCCTACGCGCCGGTCTTGTTCATCTCCGCGCTGACGGGCCAGCGCGTGCCGAAGCTGTTTGAGCGCATCCTGTACGTCAAGGGGCAGAACGAGCGGCGGATCACCACGGGCCAGCTCAACGAAATGCTGGCCGACGCGACGGCGCGCGTCCAGCCGCCGACCGACCGGGGCCGCCGCCTGAAGGTGTTTTACATGACCCAGGCCGGGACAAAGCCGCCGCATTTTGTGGCGTTCTGCAACAACACCGAGTTATTCCACTACTCCTACCGCCGCTATCTGGAAAACCGCATCCGCGAGGTGTTCGGCCTGGACGGCACGCCCATCAAGATGACGGTGCGGGAGCGGGGCGAGGGGCAAACGGAGGCATAATAGGGAGTGAAGACCATGCAATGGCTGCAAGAGACCATTTTCGTGCCGGGCTGGTATTACGATTGGCTCCGGTACGGGCTGATCGCGCTGGGGGCGTACCTGATCGGCGGACTGAACTTCGCCATCATCGTCTCGCGCCTGCGCGGGACCGATATCCGCACCCAGGGCAGCGGCAACGCCGGGGCCACCAACGCCTTCCGCGTGATGGGGAAGAGGTGGGGCGCGGTCGTGGGCCTGGGCGACATCGCCAAGGCCGCGGCGGCGGTGCTGTTGGGCGGCCTGGCCGCGGACGCGCTGGGGCTGGACGGCGATACCGGGCGTATGGCCGCGGGGATGGCCGCCGTGGCGGGGCACTGCTTCCCGCTCTACTTTGGCTTTCAGGGCGGCAAGGGCGTTTTGACCACGGCCATTGTGATGCTGTTTGTCGACCTGCCGATGGCGCTGATCGCGCTGGGGATTTTCGCCGTGCTGGTGCTGCTGTTCCGCTACATCTCCCTCGGTTCCATGCTGGCCGCCCTGTCCCTGCCCGTTTCGGCGTTTTTGCTGCCGGATCGTTCGGCGGGCTTCCGCCTGCTCACGGGGGTCATTGCCCTGGGGCTTGTGCTGATGCACCGCAAGAACATCGCGCGCCTGCTGCGCGGCCAGGAAAGCAAGGTCGGGAAAAAGAAACCGCCCTCGCCGGAGGCCGGGACGCCGGACCCATGAACCTTGTCCTGTACCGCCCGGAAATCCCCCAAAACACCGGCAATATCGCCCGCACCTGCGCCTCCACCGGCAGCACCCTGCACCTGATCCGCCCGCTGGGCTTCTCTGTTGACGACGCCAAGCTCAAGCGCGCGGGCTTGGACTACTGGCACACGCTGGACATCCGGTATCACGACGGCTTTGCCGCCTTTCTGGACGCCGAGCGCCCGGAGACGCTGTACGCGCTCTCCTCCAAGACGGAGCGGCTCTATACCGAGCCGCGCTACGGGCCGGGGGATTATCTGCTGTTCGGCCGAGAAACCGCCGGACTGCCGGAGGAAATCCGCGCGGCCTTTCCCTGCTTCCGCGTCCCGATGGTTCCGGGCAACCGCAGCCTGAACCTCGCCAACACCGTCGCGCTGGTCCTGTACGAGGCCCTGCGCCAGCAGGGCTTTGGGGGGCTGGTGTAACCCGCCGCTCCGGAACATAAACCTTTAAGTCAAAGGAACCGTTATGACCATGAACATCCGGATTCCCGAAAACGTCCAATACCTCATAGACACCTTGGAGTCCCACGGCTTCGAGGCCTACGCGGTCGGCGGCTGTGTGCGCGACGGCCTGATGGGTGCGGTCCCGAAGGACTGGGACATCTGCACCCCGGCCCGGCCCCAGCAGACGGCGCGCCTGTTCGCGGCGCATCCCATGCACAACGCGGGCATTCAGCACGGCACGGTCTCTGTGATTTTGGACCATCAGCCCTACGAGATTACGACCTACCGCGTCGACGGCGGCTACTCGGACCACCGCCGCCCGGACGCCGTATCCTTCGTCGGCAGTCTGCGGGAAGACCTGTCGCGGCGGGATTTCACCGTCAACGCGATGGCCTACCACCCGCGCCGGGGTCTGGTCGACCCGTTCGGCGGCGAGGCGGACCTCCGCGCCAAAATCATCCGCTGCGTCGGGGACGCCGACGGGCGCTTCCGCGAGGACGCGCTGCGCGTCATGCGGGCCCTGCGCTTTGCCGCCACGCTGGGGTTCTCCATCGAGCCGGGCACGTCGGAGGCGATTTTCCGCAACCAGGACCTGCTGCGCAGTATCGCGGCGGAGCGGATCGCCGCGGAACTGAGCCGCCTGCTGACCGGGGACGGCGTCCAGGCCGTCCTGCTGGACTACGCGCCCGTGCTGGGCGTGGTGATCCCGGAAATCAACGCGATGACCGGCTTTGAGCAAAACAATCGCTATCACCATCTGGACGTCTGGCGGCATACTGCCGCCGCTGTCGCCGCCGCCGCCGGGCGCGGGCCGGACGACACCGTACTCCGCCTGGCCGTGCTGCTGCATGATATCGCCAAGCCCTCCTGCTACACCGAGACGGACGGCGTCGGCCGCTTCCACGGCCACCAGAAGGCCGGCGCCGTCATGGCGGGGGACATCCTGCGCCGCCTGCGGTACGACAACCGGACCGTCCGGGCCGTGACCCGGCTTGTGCTGTACCACGACGCGCCGATCCCCTCCGGCGGAAAAGGCGTCAAGCGCTGGCTCAACCGCCTGGGGGAGGATTTGTTCCGCCTGCTGCTGGAGGTCAAAAAGGCCGACGTTCAGGCGCACGCGCCCTGGTGCCGGGCGGAGCTGCTGGCGGAGCTGGGGCGGGCGTCGGACACGCTGGAGGAGGTCATGGCCCAGCGGCAATGCTTCCAATTGAAGGATTTGGCCGTCAACGGGCGCGACCTGATCGCGCTGGGCGTGCCGGAAGGGGCCGCGATCGGCGGGGTGTTGGGGCAATTGATGGAGCTGGTACTGGACGAGCGGCTGGAAAACGAGCGGGAGTCCCTGCTGGAGGCGGCGCGGCGCGTGTATGCGCGGGATGGGGAGGGTTTTTGAAAACTTAGTGCATATCACTTGAAACGCACGGGATGCTGTGCTATAATGAATGTATCAATGTAAGGAGGCGTTTGACATGGCTGATACGATCAACGTAACCATCCGTCTGGACCGGGAGCTCAAGGAACAGGCTGAGATCATGTTTCGCGATTTGGGCATGAACTTATCCACAGCGTTTAACATTTTTGCCCGTCAGTCCTTGCGGCAGGGCAAAATCCCGTTTGAAATCTACGACCCGTTCTACAGCGAGAAGAACCAGGCGCGGCTTGCGCGTTCTATTGCGGACGCCGAAGCGGGGAAAGTAACGGTACGCGACTTAATAGAGGTGGACTGATTATGCAAAAGGCTTGGACGGACGATGCGTGGGCTGATTATGTGCATTGGCAGACGGAAGACAAAAAGACCCTAAAGCGCATCAACATTCTTCTCAAAGACATCGATCGCAGCCCTTTTTCGGGGCTTGGAAAGCCCGAGCCCTTGAAGGGCAGCAAGCAGGGATATTGGAGCAGGCGGATTGACGAGACGAACCGCATCGTCTACAAACTGGAGCATGGGCAAATCGTGATTACGCAATGCGGCGGTCATTATGACGAATAAGGAGACGGCTTGTTGCAAAAAAGAAAAATCATGCAGGCGCGGATGTAAATTGCAGGGGCGATTTCCAATCGCCCGCTAAAATCGCACCTTTTACGCGGGCGAACGGAGTTCGCCCCTGCAATCGCACAAAAAAATTACCGTATCGGTGGGCTGAGTATGTGCGTTGCTCCGTCTGAATTGATACGGCGTGTCGTAATTTTGTGTAATGCGAAAGGTAAGGACAGGAAGCCATGTCTGAACAGACCATTGAACAATTTATCGGTGAAGTTCTCGTCGGAGAGGCTCAAAAAAACGCAGGGGAGTTTGTCGCGTATCTAAGAGCGAACGAAATGCAGTTTGAAAAAGCCGGAGGTTATTGGGAAGATAAGCTTTACTGGGCCATAGGGTACAGAGATAAAAGCGTATGCTTTATTGAATTAAAGGATGACCCGTCCGGCCCTTGGACGGTTTGGTCTGATGACAGCGGTTCCGATTCGTTTGGAGACAGTTCGCTGGACGAACATATAAAAGAAATTTTTTGGGGAAATGTCGTTGTTTGTGAAAATATCAACCCATGCTTTAACGGCTGTAAGAAATCGCGTAAAAAAATATTCGGAAAAGACATTGACAATGTTTGCGGAACGGCTGTAAAATTTGAAAACCCGAACGCGGAAGCGGTGGCGTGTTTGAAAAGAATGGCTGAGATCAGGAAAAACCGTATTCTCAGGAATGGTTAACCTCTGTTATAAGCACCGCCCCCTATACACCGCACACCGCGCCGGTCCCCGATCCCTTAGATTCACCGGCCGGGGCAGCGCGGAACGTGCATAGAAGGAGGACGTATAGATGGATATTCATATCCGCAAAGCGCGGCCGGAGGACGCGCATCCTTACGCCGCCAATCATGTCGCCTGCTGGCAGGCCGCGTACCAAGGCATCCTGCCGGACGAATACCTGAACGCGATGCCTGTGGAGAAAATGGCGGAACGGAACCGGCAGACGTTAAGCGACCCGGGCCTGTGCCGGTATTATTGTGTGGAACAGGACGGCCGGATGATCGGCAGGCTCATTACGTGCGAAAGCTGTGATGAGGATAAATCCAACGCGGGAGAAATCGCCGCCATCTATCTGCTGGACGCCTTTTGGGGCAAGGGCTATGGAAGGAAACTCATGGATTTTGCTCTCGCCGATTTAACCAGCCAGGGGTATGATGAAGCGATCCTTTGGGTCCTTGAGCCCAATCACAGGGCCAGGCGGTTTTATGAAAAATGCGGCTTTGCCCTCGACGGCGCACAAAAAGAAATCCATATCGGTCAGCCGCATACCGAACTGCGCTATACCCTCGCTTTGTCAAAATGAAAACTCACTGACCCGGCGTTTCGGGGAACGGCGATGTGCCGGAGGATGAATTGAACCGGCCGGCCGACAGCCGTTAGGACCTGATTGAGCCAAACATGAGGAAGCGGAAATATGCCGATGGATTTCAAGAAAAAACCAAATAAAACAATACTGGAAACGGAACGCCTACTCCTCCGTGAAATGGTGATAACCGATTTGCCTGCTGTATGGGAAATTGTTGGGGACGATATAACAATGGCGGCATGGGATGGCGCGTGGAGTGAAGAAGAAAACCTTGCGGGGCTTGAAAAGCAGATTAACAGCTATCGAGAAAACGGTTTCGGGCGCTGGGCAGTCGCTCTAAAAGACACAAACCGGGTAATCGGAATATGCGGACTGCAATACTGCGATACCGATAAAGACAGCGTTCTTGAGGTTGGCTATCTGTTCAACCGCGCCTTTTGGCATAAGGGATACGCTATCGAAGCCGCGATTGCAAGTAAGCGATATGCTTTTGACGTTTTGGGAGAACCGGAAGTATTTTCGCTCGTCAGAGATACGAACCTCGCGTCAATCAATGTCGCGATACGAAACAGTATGCTCGTTCGCGGACGCTTTATAAAGCCATACAAAGGCGCGGCTATGCCGCACTATATTTTTTCAGCAAGAAAAACAGAGGAGCGCCCTATGCCGGAGTGATGCGTGTCCGCAACTTCGATTGTATAAGTTCCTGTGCCCCCCCCCCCGCGCACAACTCGTATGGGCGACCGTCCCCGGTCGCCCATATTTTTCTCTGCGCCCCTACAACCGGCGTAAACCTTTAGGTTGTACATTGTACTACAGCACATGTTCCTCAATCCATTGGGCCACCCCGTCTTCCTCGTTGCTGCCGCAGATCCAATCGGCGGCGGCCCTGACCTGGGCGGTGGCGTTGCTGACCGCCACGCCGGTCCCGCATTCGCGGAGCATTTCCAAATCAATGACATCGTCGCCGAAGCTGACGATCTCCTCCGGACGGATGCCGCAATGGGCGGCGGCGGCTTTCAGGGCGTTCCATTTGACCGCGTCGGGGCTGGCGAAACGGTACAGCGGCTCGCCCGTATACCGCGCCAGATCCAGCCGGGGGAACCGCGCGGCAATGCGCCCGACCGAGCCGGGGCTTTCACTGAGAACAGAGACCTTCAAAAACGGCTGCGCGGCGGCATCGCCGGAAAAATCGCTGAGCCGGTAATGCCCATAGTCGGGCTGGAACGGCATATCCGGGTCGTTGGTCAGCGCGGCCTCCTCACTGATGGCAAAAACAAACCGAACCTCCGGCGTATCCAGGCAGACGCGGATCAAATCGCGGCAGACCTCCGGCGGCATGGTAAAGCGGCGGAGGACGGCCTCCCCCGCAAAGACCATCGCGCCGCCGTAGCCGATGAAGATATCCGGCTGAATCTGCCGGAGGAAACGCGCGCACCCCTTTTCCGACCTCGCGGTGGCAAGGGCGGTTTTGATGCCTTGCTCACGGCAGCGGCGGAACACGTCCGCCGTGTAGCCGGAAAGGGTTTTGTCGTTTCGCAGCAGCGTGTTGTCCAGATCGGCGACGAGCATCCTGACCATAACGGCCTCCCCCCGCAACAAACAGAATGGGCCAATTATAGCATGTCAAGCGCGAACGGGGCAAGCGCCGTTAGTCTGCCCTGATATCCCGACCGTAGGGCGCGATGCCCCCGGCGCGCCGTGTTTCCCCATTTTGCGCGCCCGGGGAAACGGACGGACGCACACAGTGCGTCCCTAGGGCATTTCTTCAAACCCCCGATCTTGCCATGAAGAGGACGAGCTGATATACTGTAAAGCATGAAACGTCATGAAATAACAGATGAACAATGGGAGCGGGTAAAGGACAAACTGCCAGCGGAACGCAAGCCCCAGGGAGGCCGCCCGGCGAAAGATAACCGGGTCATGCTGAATGGCATAATCTATTGGCTGAACACCGGGATTCCGTGGGCTGATTTGCCGGAACGGTTCGGGCCGT
>WRLJ01000030.1 GCA_009777685.1 Oscillospiraceae bacterium
TGGGCGTAGTGGCGCTGGTATTCTTGATCGTCATTATCAGTCTGTTTTCCGGCGACTCGCAGGTCACCCGCTCAACGGTGCGGCGCGAGGCATTGCCCAGCGGGGCCGCCATGGATTCAGGGCCTTGGTACACCGACCATCTGGGCTGGATAGGCAACCAAACCCAGCTGTTATCGGGCCTGCGGAACTTCCATGGAAAAACCGGCGTGCGGCCCCATCTCTACCTTACGGGCGAGATCGACGGAAGCGACGCGGTTCCCACCCTCGCGAGACTGGAATCCTTTGCTAACCAGACGTATTCGGAATTGTTCAACGACGAGGCGCACCTGCTGCTGGTGTTCTTTGAAAACGAGGACGCTGAATACGCGATGTACGCCATGCCGGGGAATATGGCGCGGTCGGTCATGGACGACGAGGCCAGAGACATCCTGATGGACTACATCCAGCGCTTCTATTATTCCTCCAGCCTGTCCGAGGAAGAAATGTTCAGCCGGGCCTTCGATGAGACAGGGGAGCGGATCATGACCGTTACCCGATCGCCGTGGATCCCCGTATTGATCGTTCTGCTCGTTGGCGCGGCTGTGATTGCCGGCCTGCTGATCGGGCTTAACTGGTGGAAAAAGGCCAAGGCGCAGAAGAATCTGGAGGCGGAGCAGACCGAGCGGATTCTCGGCCAGTCTCTGGAGGAGTTCGGAAGCTCCGGCGACGCCGCTTCGGAGCTGGCAAAGCAGTATTCCGATCCTCCCTCCCCGCCGGGGGATATCATTCCCGTGTTCAAAAGCAGCGCCCAGCGCATCGTCGCGATCCGGAAAGAGGGAGGCTCCATCGCGGCCTATCGGCTGGCGGGTGGGCGGATTCTCAATAAGCAGGACGCGGTTGAGTTTGCCAAGCTCGGCGAAATCGCCGATGTCTGCATCTCCCATCGTGACGGCGCCGAATTCCTGAAAGCCCTCCCTGACGGAACCGACCGCAATAATCTTTCCTCGCTGCCGGAATTTTAAGTCAAAAAAATTATCATTAGAAAGGAAACAGTACAATGAGCGTTTTATCCAGATTTAAGAACATCATGTCCGCCAACATCAACGCGCTGCTGGACAAGGCGGAGGACCCGGCGAAGATGATCGACCAGACCCTTCGCAATCTGGCCAACGACCTGGCCGCCGTCAAAAAGGAAACCGCCGGAGTCATGGCGGAGGAAACCCGCACCCGGCGCGAGGCCGACGCCAACCTCGTGGAAGTGAAGAAGAACATGGAAATGGCCCGCAAGGCCCTGGCCGCCGGCAACGAAGACCACGCGCGGGTGTTCCTGAACAAGAAAAACGAGCTGGAAACCCAGGGCGTGGAGCTGCAGAAGCTGGCCGAGGCGGCCCAGCAGAACGCCGTGCAGATGCGTGCCATGCACGACAAGCTGGTCAAGGACATCAACGCGCTGAAATCGCGTCAGGCCACCATCAAGTCCAACATCGCGGTGGCCAACGCCACCGAGCGCGTCAACAAGATGGGCGCGGCGGGCTCGAAGGCCGAGGGCGCGCTGCAAGCCTTTGACCGCTTTGAGAAGCAGGCTCAGGACCGTCTCGACCGGGCCAGAGCGCTTACATCCCTCAACGAGGTTCCCCGTGACGAGGCGCAGTCTCTGGCCGACCTGTACCAGGGCGGCGGGGGCGCGGCGCTGGACGACGAGCTGGCCGCGCTGAAGGCGGAAATGGGACTGGCTCCGGCGGTTGCGGTGGACGACGAAATCGCCGCTCTGTATGATGAAATAAAGGAATAAGAAAACGGGAATCAAATTGCGCGCCGCGGAAACCGGCGCGCAATTTGAATGGGCGTATGTCTATTTGTGCGGGAGGGCTGAGGGTGAAAAAAGTGACTGCGGTTTTGATGATCCTGCTGATCGTCGGGCTGGCGCTACTTCTTTTTTATGGATTTTTGTTCCTTCGCAGGGTTCTGAGAATCGTCGGGGCGGTTACCTTGCTGGTTGCATTGGCCGTGGTGTTGTTTTTTGTGCTGAAGAGGCGTTTCCTGAAGAAGAAATAGGCTCTGATAAAATCAGATATTACCAAAGGCCGGGGAGAGAAAGCATGGGCGAAATCAAGCGAATAGAGACCAAGCGGCTGTACCTCTATCCACTGGAAGCGGAGCATATCCGGATGGCGCTGGACGACTACGGGGGGCTGTGCCGCCGGCTGAGGGTGGAGCCGGGGGAGAAATACGGCTTCTTTGAATGGTGGCGCAGGCGCAGGGTCTATGCCGCGAAGCTGGCGCTGATAGAACAGCAGCCTCGGTCGTGGCTGCTGTCGACGACCTGGTTTATCGTCGACGGAAGCACCCTCGAGATTCTGGGCGAAGCGGGCTTCAAGGGTCCGCCGAGCCTCGGGGTGATCGAGATCGGCTACGGCCTGAAGGCCGGGGCGCGCAACCGGGGCTATATGTCCGAAACGGTCGAGACGCTCTGCCGGGTCGCCGTCGCGCAGACGGAATATAATGTCCACACCATCCTCGCCAAAACCCTCAAGGACAATACCCCGTCCCACCGGGTGCTGGAGAAGAACGGCTTTGTGCGGAACGGTATGATTGGAAAGCATTGGAGATGGCTTAAGGACATGGAGAAAAACGAGGTGACCGCATGATTTCTGTACACCCCATATCCGCCGGGGACACCATCGCCATCCGGCATGTTGTTCTGCGCGCGGGGATGCCCGTCGAGGCGTGTTACTTTGACAAGGACGAGGCGGAGGGAACGTTCCATCTCGGCGGTTACGCCGACGGCGTCCACGCCGGGATCTGCACGTTCCAGCGCGAGCCGGACCCGCTGACGGGCGGTGAGGCGTACCGCCTGCGCGGAATGGCTGTGCTGCCCGAATACCGGGGCCGGGGGATCGGGACGCTGATGCTGCTGTCCGGCGAGGACCGCGTTCTGCGCCGCTTTGTCCGCGAGGCGTGGCTCCACGCGCGCACGGACGCGGTGCGGTTTTATGAACGGCATGGCTGGGCCGCCGAGGGCGATGAGTTTGACATCCCCACGGCGGGGCCGCACTACCTGATGCGAAAAAGCCTGAAGCCGCATTTGTGCGGTGAGCCTTGAGCCGTGGAGGCGGGCGTCTTCACAATCCCCTCACAAAACCTACAAATAACCTTTACCAACGCTCCACAAACTGTCCATATCCGGCGGATAGAATAAAGACAAACCGGAAGGTTCACTCTATACTCTATTCAGGGAAAGGAACGACGGAATATGGATAACCACAACAACCACCACTCCAACGGAGAGAGCTACAGCTACTCGCTTCAAAGACCCGACGGCAGTCCCGGCGGCGGAAAAGCTCCAGGGAAAAAGAGACGCGCCGCGGGCTGGATCGCGCTGGCCCTTGCGATGTGCATCCTCAGCGCGGGCCTGGGCGGCGCGGCCGGCTATTGGGCCGGAGGGCCGTGGGCTGATCGGAACACGCAGCCGCCCTCCGAGACCTCGCAGGTCGCGCAGACCCCGCAGGATTCGCAGACCTCGCAGGTCTCGCAGACCCCGCAGGATCCGCAAGCCACGCAAACGCCCGCCTATTCGTCCGTCGCGGCGGAAAACGGGCGCGTGCCGATGACGCCGAGCGAGATTTATGAAGCCTGCGCTCCCGCCGCCGTCGCCATCTCCACGGAGAGGGCCGTGCGCAACGCCTTCGGGTATACCAGCAACCGCGCGTCCGCCGGATCGGGCTTTTTGATTTCCGCGGACGGCACGGTTGTCACCAACCACCATGTCATTGACGGCGCGGACACCATCAAGGTGCTGACCGCCGACGGCAGCGTCTATGACGCGGTCGTGACCGGAAGCGACGCGACGACCGATCTGGCGATTCTCTCCATTGAAGCGGAGGACATGCCCTATCTCGTCTTCGGCGATTCCGACGCCATGCGCGTGGGCGATCTGGTGGCCGCCATCGGCAATCCGCTGGGAGAGCTGGCCAACACGCAGACGGTCGGCACGGTCAGCGGGCTGAGCCGCGAGATCAACATTGACGGCGTCCCGATGGTGATGCTGCAAACGGACGCCTCCGTCAGCCCCGGCAATTCCGGCGGCCCGCTGATTAACGCCTTCGGCGAGGTCATCGGCATTGTCTCGGCCAAGAGCGTCGACGCCGGCGTGGAGGGCATCGGCTTTGCCATCCCGTCCAACAGCGCCCAAAGCAGCATCGCCGACTTGCGCGAATACGGGTATATCCGGCGTCCCCAGATGGGGATTACGATAGACCTTGATTACTCTTCCTACGCGCGGCGGTACAGATTGCCGGCCGGCGTATACGTTTCCTCCGTCGAGCCCGGCAGCGGCGCGGAGAAGGCCGGCCTGCGGGAGGGGGACGTGATTACGGAGATGGGCGGCACGGCCATCATCAACGAGTCCGGCCTCCAGGCCGCCAAGTCCCGCTACCGGGCCGGTGAAACGGTCGGTTTGAAGTATATCCGCGACGGAAAAGAATACACCACGGACATCACGTTTGACGAAACGGGCCGCTGAATTACGCATCCCCGTCATGGCGGTAAAAGGAGGCCGGGCTTATGGTTAAAATTCTGATTGCCGACGATGAGGCGCGTCTGCGCCGTCTGGTGGGTGATTTCCTGCGGCGGGAGGGCTATGAGGTTCTGGAGGCTGAAAACGGGCGCAAGGCGGTTGAGCTGGCGCGCGACACGCCGGGACTGTCGCTGATTTTGATGGACGTGATGATGCCGGAAATGGACGGCATCGCGGCGTGCAGGGAAATCCGCTCCTTTTCAGCCCTGCCGGTCCTGATGCTCACGGCCAAAAGCGAGGAGGAGGACGAGCTGCTCGGCTTCCTCAGCGGCACGGACGATTACTTAACCAAGCCGTTCAGCATCCCCGTTCTGCTGGCGCGCGTCAAGGCGCTCTTAAAGCGCGGCGGCGCGGAGGAGGCCGGCGCGTATACCGCCGGGGGCATCGAGCTGGACGTCCGCGCCTACACGGTCAAGGCCGGCGGAAAGCCCGTGGGGCTGACCCCAAGAGAGTTTGAGCTGCTGCTGTATCTGATGAAAAACAAAAATATCGCCTTGTCCCGGGAACAGATTTTGAACGCTGTGTGGAACTACGATTTCTACGGCGAGGCGCGTACCGTCGACACGCATGTCAAAAACCTGCGCCTGAAGCTGGGCGGGAGCGGAGAGAGCATCAAAAGTGTGCGCGGGCATGGGTACAAGCTGACCGGCGAAGCCGGGACGGAGGATTGAGGCATGAAATTCACCGTCCGCCTGTTTATCGCGGTGGCGCTGGTTTTGCTGATCCACTGGGTGTTGATCTGGGCTTTTGGCAATCTCTTTTTGGAGGACTATTATCTGTCCCACAAAAAAACGGCCATCAGCGGTGATTTTGACCGTCTGTTTGAGGTCTATCCGGCGGGCGACGAAGCGCGGACCCGCGATGTGGTCTTGTCAATCGAGGGGAAGAACACGCGGGTTGAGCTGTATGCCTATATGGAAATCCGATGGCCGCTGATGTCGTACAGCAGCGGCTACTACGCGCGGATATACAGCAGCGCCCTGCAAAACCAGGAAGAGAATCAGCTCTATGCCGGAGGGGGACGCGGCGGCGCGGGACTCGCCGGCGGGCCGTTTTTCCAGCGTCCGGGAGAGTCGGCGGAGGTCGCGTATCTGGCGGAAAGACTCGGCGGCAGCCGCGCGGCCTTTCTGGAAACCTCCGGAACCCCCGGCCCGCAGACCGCCGGGCAGCTGCAATTGTTCGGGCGTCTGGACGATAACACGGTCGCTCTGCTGCAAACGCCGCTGGACTCCGTGCGGGAATCCGCCGCGCTGGCGACGCGGTTTTCGCTGTTGAGCGGAGTGATCGCGCTGTGCGCGGGCATTGTCGTCACGCTGCTGATGTCGATGGTGTTCACCCGCCCGCTGCGGCAGATCACGGCTGTGGCGGAGGATATCGCGCGGCTGGACTTCTCCCGCCGCGTTCCCCTCAGTGAAAAGGCGAAGCGGCGTTCCGGGGACGAACTGCAAACCCTGGGCGAATCCGTCAACACAATGGCCGACGCGCTGGAACGCAACCATCAGGCGCTGTCGGAGTACAACCGCCAGCTGCGCCGTGATATTGACGAGCGCATTTTAACGGAACAGGCCCAGAAAGCTCTGGTCTCCAACATCTCCCATGAGCTGAAAACACCACTTTCCATCATCTCCGGCTACGCGGAGGGCCTCCAGGAGGGCCTGGCCGCCGACGAAGCGGCGTGCAGGGAGTATTGCGGCGTGATTTTGGAGGAGAGCCGCAACATGACGCGGCTGATTCAAAGCCTGCTGCGCCTGACGCGACTGCAAAGCGGCTTTATTGAGCCAAGCCCCAGTGATGTGGACATGGCCGCGCTGTCCGACCGCATTTTGTCCGCGCTGGGACTGCAAGCGCAGCGAAAGGGCATTTCCATCGAACGGGATTACAGCGGGAACTGCCGCGCGTGGGCCGACGCCGACGCCTGTGAGCAGGTATGCCGCAACTATCTCGTCAACGCCCTGAGCCATACGCCCGAAGGCGGGCGGATCAAAGTCACCCTTTGCGATGCTACGGAGGATAGGGCCGCGCCGGGACTCCGCCTTGAGGTGTACAACAGCGGCTCCCGCGTGGAAGAGGCTGACCTGCCCCGGATATGGGACAGCTTCTATCGGGCCGATGCCGCCCGCCGCCGTGAGGAGGGCGAGGTCGGCCTGGGGCTGGCGATCGTCAAGGCGCATATAACGGCGCATGGCGGCGCGTTCGGATGTGTCAATGTTGATGACGGAGTCGTGTTTTACGCGGAATTTTCGACAATTATCTCCTAAACGGATCCATGGCGTCCGGCAGGGAAAAGCCCGATACCCCCAGGGGGCATCGGGCTGTTTCACGCAAAATTTCCTAACGCTTGGAGAATTGGGGCGCGCGGCGGGCGGCTTTGAGACCGTATTTTTTGCGCTCCTTCATGCGCGGATCGCGGGTGAGAAAACCGGCCTGCTTTAACACGGGGCGGAATTCCTCGTTCATTTTCAGCAGAGCGCGGGAGATGCCGTGGCGGATGGCGCCGGCCTGGCCCGAAACGCCGCCGCCGATCACGGTGCAGTCAATATCGACGCGGCCCGTCGTGGAGGTCGCCATCAGAGGCTGGCGGATGATGAATTTCAGGGTTTCCAGTCCGAAATACTGCTCCACGTCGCGGTTGTTGATGGTGATCGTGCCCGACCCGTTGGGGTAGAGATGTACGCGGGCCACAGAGGACTTCCGGCGTCCCGTACCATAAAAATAGGCTTTTTTCGGCGTATACATCAGGCGTTACCTCCTGCGCGGCGGGATGAATCCCAGTTATTTCCGGACCATGTCTCCGGATTCTGCGCGGCGTGGGGATGCTCGGCCCCGGCGTAGATTTTCAGCCGCTTAATGGTGCTCCGGCTGAGGTTATTCTTCGGCAGCATACCCTTGACGGCCAGCTCCATCGCAAACTCCGGGCGCTTTTGCATCAGGCGGCGGTAAAGGGTTTCCTTCAGGCCGCCGACATAGCCGGAGTGGGTGCGGTAGTATTTCTGGTCGAGCTTGTTGCCGGTCAGGACAGCCTTGCCGGCGTTGACGATGATGATAAAGTCGCCGGTGTCCACATGCGGGGTGAATTCCGGCTTATGCTTGCCGCGCAGCAGGCGGGCCGCCTCGGCGGCGGTGCGCCCCATCGGGACGCCTCCGGCGTCCAAGACGTACCATTTCCGCTCCACGGCTTCGGGTTTTGCCATATACGTGCCCATATTGAGCCTCCTTGCGTTGTTTTTCACACGCTTATGGTTATACCACGGTATCCTGGGGCTGTCAACAGATATTTTCAAGTTTTTTATTTTATGGTCTCTGTTCTTCGATTTTTGGCTGTTTTCTCAAACATACTGCGGAATGCTCGGGGGGCAAATGAAAATTTGCCGCGCTCAAAGCTCCGCGCCCGCCGCGTCTAAAAAACCCAGCCGCGTGACCTCCGCCGGAACCATAAGCCCCATCCGCCGCTCAAACTCCGCCGTGATATAGCCGGGGTTCAGCGTCGGATTCTGCGCCGCCAGCTCCAGCTTGGCGCACAATGTCCCGTCTTCCGGTTCTGAACGTGCGCACGAGAAAGCGCGCACCATCGGCAGAAGATCGGTCGGGACCGCGCCCTTTTTCTTCGTGCGCTTTTCCACGACCAGCGGGGCGGCAAAGAGAGACAAAAACGCCTCCGGCTCCGCGCCCGTGTGGAAACGCACCTCATAGCGGGCCCACACGATGTCCCCGGGAGACCGGCCGTTCATCTCCGCCGACAGCACGGAAATCCCCTCCGGCAGGAGCGCGTTCAGGCGTTCCGGCAATGCGTCCAGGCCGGGCACGGGGGCCTCCGCGCCCACGTCCAGCGGTTCGCGCAGACCGGCGTACCCCACCGACAGCGGCAGGGGGATGGAGAGATACACGCGGGGGCTGAATCCCTGCGAGTAGCGCAGCGGCAGACCGGCGCGGTAAAAGGCGCGCTGGAACACCGCCATCAGGTCCAGATGGGAGATAAAGCGCGCGCGTCCGGTTTTGGAAAACAGCAGGCGGATCGTGTCAGGCATGTCGCTCCACCCCGCATTCTCCCCCGTATTGGGAGGCCCCGCAGCCCGCGCATTGCGTCCGGCAATCCGGCGTCGTCTCGCCGCGCAGGGCTTTTTCGTACTCCCGCCGCAGGAACGCCCGGCTGACGCCGGTGTCGATATGCCCCCACGGCAAAACCTCGTCCGGGCCGCGCTCACGCAGGGCGTAGAAATCCGGGTCCAGGCCCTCGGCCTCAAACGCCGCCTGCCAGAGCGCGGGACGGAAATGCTCGCCCCAGCCGTCCAGCCGCGCGCCGCTTTGCCACGCGCGGTAGATCGCGCCGCCCGCGCGGCGGTCGCCGCGCGCCAGAACGGCTTCCCAGTAGCTGGTGTCCGGGTCGTGCCAGTTTAGCGTAATCTGCTTGCGGCAGGCGGCTTTCAACAGGTCTATGCGGCGGCGGAACTCCCCCCCGCTTTCCATCGCGGCCCACTGGAACGGCGTATGGGGCTTTGGCACGAACAGAGAGACGGACGCGGAGACGCGCACGCCCCGCGTCTTGTCCGGGGTGGTCCGCCGCCACAGCAGAAACACGCGGTGAGCCAGCTCCGCGATGGCGGTCACGTCCTCGCCGGTTTCCGTGGGCAGGCCCAGCATAAAGTACAGCTTCACAGCCGTCCAGCCGCCGCCGAACGCGGCGGCGCAGGCGTTCATCAGGTCGGCCTCGGTCAGGTTTTTGTTGATGACGTCCCGCAGGCGCGGCGTCCCGGCCTCCGGCGCGAAGGTCAGGCCGGACTTGCGCACGCGCTGGACGCGCTCCATCAGTTCCCGGGAAAAGCTGTCCGCCCGCAGGGACGGCAACGACAGCCCCACGCGGCGCGGCTCGCAGTAGTCCAGCAGCGCGTCGCACAGCGCGGGAAGCTCCGGATAATCGCTGGAGGACAGGCTGGTCAGCGCGATTTCCTCAAAGCCCGTGTTTTGCAGCGCCTCGATGCCCTGGCGCGCCAGCGTCTCCGGAGAACGGGCGCGGACGGGGCGGGTCACATGCCCCGCCTGGCAGAAGCGGCAGCCCCGGATACAGCCGCGGAACAGCTCCAGCATCACGCGCTCGTGGACCACCGCGGTGTTCGGCACGACGGGATGCGTGGGGTAGAAAGCCTGGTCAAGGTCACTTACCACGCGGCGGCGCACCGTCTCCGGCGCGCCCTCCGAGGGCGTCAGGGCCTCCAATGTACCGTCCGGCCGATAGGCGGGCGTGTACAGCGCGGGCACATACAGCCCCTCGATCCGCGCCGCCGCGCGCAGGATGGCGGGCTTGTCCCATTGCTCCCGCTTGGCCTCGCGCAGCAGGGCCGTCAGTTCCAGGATCACGTCCTCGCCGTCGCCGACGGCGAAAATGTCGATAAAGTCCGCCAGCGGCTCCGGATTGAGCGCGCACGGCCCCCCGGCAACGATCAGAGGCCACGGCCCGCCGCGCTCCGCGCTCCGGACAGGCACGCCGCCCAGGTCCAGCATGTTCAGCACATTGGAATAGGACAGCTCATATTGCAGCGTGAACGCCAGCAGGTCAAACGCGCTCAGCGCGTCGCCGCTTTCCAGCGCGGTCAGCGGGAGCCTGTGCTCGCGCAGGAGCGCCTCCATGTCCGGCCAGGGCGCGAAGGCGCGCTCACAGCGCATCCACGCCGGCTGATTCATCCGTCCATAGAGAATCTGCAGCCCCAGATGGGACATGCCGATCTCATAGGTGTCCGGAAAGCAGAACGCGGCGCGCAGCTCCGGGGCCGTCCCCAGAGAGACCGCGCCGACCTCCCCGCCGACATAGCGGGCGGGCTTTTGGACGCGGGAAAGAAGCAGGTCAAGGGGGTGAGACATAGCAATCAATCCTCTGTTCCGATCATGGAAAGCACCGCCAGCGCCCCGATCATCAGCGCGGCGGGGCTGTATCCGCCGAGCGCGAACGCCGCCGCGGTGAAGGCCGCCGCCGCCCAGACGGCAATCAGTGTGGCCCATCGCACGACCGTCTCTGTGCGGGGGCTTTGCCGGTGTTCCAGCATCAGCCGCAGGGCACGCCCCCCGTCCAGTCCGCGGGCGGGCAGCAGGTTGAACGCGCCCTGTAAGAGACACAGGCCCGCCAGCCCGTCCCGAGCCGGGGCAAACGCGAAGTTTATTCTATCACCCCCAAGCGCAAAAAGCAAGGCGGCCGCTAAACTGGCCGCCGGTCCCGCCAATACGCAGGCGATCTCCCGCTTGTAGGAGAGCTGGCCCGGCTGGGTGCGGATCACCGCCCCGGAGGCGTTCAGCTCCGCCGACCGGAGACGCCCCCCGCACAGCAGAAGAAAAAGAAGATGCCCCGCCTCATGCAGCAGGGCGGTCAGCAGGCACAGCGCCGCTATCCGCCCCGCGTCCAGATAGACCATGATCCCCCACACCAGCACAAACCCGCCGGTGACGGTGACGCGTCCGAGTCTCATGTCTCCCGCGCCGCGTCACAGATACGGCGCGGGGTCGATGAGCTTTCCGTTTCCGCGCAGCTCAAAGTGCAGGTGCGGGCCGGTGGCCTTCCCGGTCTGCCCGGCCCGGCCGATCCTGTCGCCCATGCCCACCTCCGCGCCGGCTTTGACCGTGATTTCGCTGAGATGCGCGTAGAGCGTGGCGTATCCGCCCGCGTGTTCGACCAGCACATAATGGCCGTAGGAGCTGTTTTGGCCCGTCGCCGCGACGCGTCCGCCGGCAAAGCTGTACACCGGCGTCCCCGCCGCCGCCGCCAGGTCGATGCCGTAATGGAATTTCGTTACCCGGTCAATGGGATGCAGGCGGTAGCCGAAGCCGGAGGTCCGCGCGGCGTCCGGCGCCAGCGGGGAAGCGTAGGCAAAGGGGAGTTCATGGCGCGTGTAGTCGGCTTTTTCGGGCACGGTCATATCAAACGGGATCGGCGGCGCGTCGTCCTCCTCCGGGTCGATGACCAGCACCCCGTTTTCCAGCGCGACGACCGGACGCGCCGCCGCGCTCATGAGCTGGTCGTCAAAGGTCAGCCTCCCCACGCTCCGCAGCGCGAGGGGCTCCGGTTCCGGAGACGGCGAAGGCTCCGGGGAGGGGAGAGGCTCCGGGGTTTCCTCCGGGACGGGTTGCGGATCGTTCGGTTCGGCCTCCGCCGGGACGCGGTCTTCCCCGGAGGGCGCGTGATCGGCGGGAGAGTCCTCCCCCGAGGGTCTGAACACATCCCGAAG
>WRLJ01000031.1 GCA_009777685.1 Oscillospiraceae bacterium
TTGAAGGACGCCTTAACCAACGAGGGCCCGGGGGCAGGTCGGGCCGGCGCGCCCCGGCCGCGCCGGCCTGTACCTAGCATCGGAAACGGAGCTGTACTCATGCGTCTGGACAAATACCTGAAGGTATCGCGCATCATCAAACGGCGCACGGTGGCCAACGAGGCCTGCGACCATGAGCGCGTAACGGTCAACGGAAGACCGGCCAAGGCGTCATACGACGTCAAGATCGGCGATATCCTGGAAATCCGTTTCGGGTCCAAAACTCTGAGGGCCGAGGTCCTGGCGGTCGGTGAGCACGCCAAAAAGGACGAAGCGGCCCAGATGTACAGGGAAATGGAGCCTTGAGGATGACGGACAGGCGCGGCGCGCCGGTTGTCCCCGCGCGATTTTCAATTTCTCCGTCTCAAATCTCTTCTTGTCCCATATACTGAACCAAACGCCGCGGCGCGCCGCGGCTGCTTGGGAGGGCGTGGGATATGAGAGACGAGCGCATGACGGCGGAGCTGCCGCACCATGTCATCATGGAGGGCCGCAGCCGGCTGTCCGTTTCGGGCGTGGAGGACGTGGAGAGCTTTGACGAGCAAAGCATTGTCTGCGTTACCTCGCGCGGGGTTCTGGTCATCCGGGGCCGTGAGCTGCGCATCGGAAAGCTCAACACCGAGGGCGGCGACCTGAACGTGGAGGGAACCGTTGACGCGCTGGAGTATGAGGATACCGCCGCGCCGGGCGGCGGATTCTTCTCGCGGCTGTTCCGCTGAACGCGCGGCGGGGCCTGATTGTGGACATTTCTATTGCCGGGCAGGGCGTCGCGTTTCTGAGCGCGATGGCGCTGGGCGCGGTTCTGGGCGTTGTGTACGACGGTATGCGGGTATTCCGGACGCGCGTCCGGGGGTGGCAGGTCACGGCGGCGCTGGACGTCGTATTCTGGGGCCTGTGCGCCGCGGCGGCGTTTTGGTTTGCCATGGGCGTCGGCGGAGGCCGGCTGCGCCTCTTTGCCGTGTTGGGCATCGCTCTCGGCGCGGCGCTGTATTTCCGGTTTTTCAGCGTCCGGGTGCGCGCGGCGCTGTCGTTTTGGGCCGACGGGCTGGCCGCCTTGGGCCGCCTGCTGGCCGCGCCGCTGGGGGCCGCCGGGCGCGGAGTGGCGTTTTTGACTGTCAAAGTCTTACGGATGCTTGCTTTTTATCTGAAAATGTGTACAATAAAGAATATACCCCGTACCCTGCGCCGTTTGCGCGCAAAGCCAACGCGCCGAAACGGGGCCGGCGGCGTCCGCCGGACGCTCCGTAGAAGCGGAGGACTGTACTATGAAGAAACGAAAAAAAAGAACCGGTCTGCTGATCCGGGCCGCGGCGGCCGTGTTTATTCTGTACGCGGTGATATCCCTGACCGTTTTGCAGGCCAAGATCAACCGCCAGAGGGAAACGTCGCGCCAGTTGTCGGAGCAGATCGCCGAGCAGATGGTTCTGGGAGCCGGCCTGCGCGAGGCTACCGGCTCTGAGCCGGATCCCGCCGCGCTGGCCCGTCTGGCCCGCGAGAAGCTGGGCTATGTGTTCCCGGGCGAGATTGTGCTGGTGGACGTCTCTAAGTAGACCACAGGCACATAGCTCCAAGTCGTAATGATTCTCCGTTTGGAACGGAGCAGTATAAAGCTCTATTGGGAGGGGCTTGCGGCGTATGGAGAACGGGTTGGGCAATATCGTTACAGGCAAGGTCACGAGCATCACGAAATTCGGCGCGTTTGTGACTCTGCCGGACAACCGGTCGGGACTGGTACATATCTCGGAGGTCTCTTTTACCTATGTAAACGACATCCGGGAGCACCTGACCGAGGGGCAGGAGATTCCTGTCAAAATCATCGGCGTCGACAGGGGCGGGAAAATCAACCTTTCCGTCAAGCAGGCGCTGAAGGCTCCCGCGCCGTCCCGCGGACGCGCGCCGGAGAGAACGTCGCCCCGCGCTTCCGCGCCGCCGGGCCCGCAGACCTTTGAGGACAAGCTCAAGGCGTTCATGAGCGATTCGGAACGCAAGATGGGCGATCTGCGCCAGCAGGAGAAGCGTCCGGCAAGACGGCGGAAGTAGGGGCCGTCCAGGCAAACGAATGCCCGTCCGCGGCGCCGCGGACGGGCGTTTTGGGCGGGAACGGAATAACAAGGAGGCTAAGGCCATGTACCTTCACCTCGGCGCCGACGTGGTCGTCCGCGGCGGCGACATCGTCGGCATCTTTGATCTTGACCATATCGGCGTCGCGCGGGACGGGCTGGGCTTTCTGCGGGCGGCGGAGCGCGCGGGGCGCGTGGAGACCGTCGGAAGCGATCTGCCCAAGGCCGCCGTGGTCTGCGCGGAGCGCGTCTACCTGACGCAGGTCGCGTCGGCGACCCTGCTCAAGCGCGCGGAGGCGCCGGGGCTGTGAAACGGCCGCGGGTTTCGGAAAAAAATCTCTTGAAAGGGTAGGAAAATCATGCGGGTTGTGCTATAATAAATGTGTCGCGATTTCTGCGGGGGCGGATCCCCCCGCGTACAATTGGGAGTGAATTTATCTTGCGGGAAGAAAACGGCTACGACGCTTCTCAAATCCAGGTTCTGGAGGGGATGGAGGCGGTACGGAAGCGTCCGGGCATGTATATCGGGACCACCTCGATTCAGGGACTGCACCATCTGGTCTATGAGATTGTCGACAACGCCATTGACGAGGCGCTGGGCGGCTTCTGCCATCATATCGAGGTCGTCCTCCGGGACGACGGCTCCGTGTCCGTGCAGGACGACGGGCGCGGTATCCCTGTCGGGCGGCAGGAGCAAACCGGCCGCAGCGCCGCCGAGGTCGTCTTTACCGTCCTGCACGCGGGCGGCAAGTTCGGCGGCAGCGGCTATAAGGTCTCCGGCGGGCTCCACGGCGTGGGCGCGAGCGTCGTCAACGCCCTGAGCGAATGGACGAGGGTCCGCATCTTTCTGGAGGGGCGCCGCTATGAGATGGCTTTTTCGCGCGGCGAGGTCACCCAGGAGCTGACCGACGCCGGTTCAAGCGAGATCAGCGGAACCTGGGTCTGCTTTAAGCCCGATCCGGAGATTTTCGAGGAGACGGCCTTTGACTTTGAAACCTTGCAGTCCCGCCTGCGCCAGCAGGCGTTCCTGAACGCGGGCCTGCGCATCACGCTGACCGACGAGCGCGACCCGGAGGACGAGGCGCGCCCCCGCTCCGCCTCCTTCCGCTATGAGGGCGGCATCCGCTCGTTTGTGGAGTGGATCAACCGCAATAGGACGCCGATCCATGAGCCGGTCATCTATCTGAGCGGCGGGAAAGACGATACGGTTTGTGAAATCGCCCTGCAATATAACGATTCGTATACCGAAAACCTGCTCTCCTTCGCCAACAACATCGCCACGACGGAAGGCGGTATGCACGAGACGGGCTTTAAGACCGCGCTGACGCGCGTGTTGTCGGAATACGGCAGGTCCCACAATATCCTCAAGGAGGACCAGAAGCTCAGCGGCGAGGACGTGCGGGAGGGCATCACGGCAATCCTCTCCGTCAAGCTCACCGACGCGCAGTTCGAGGGGCAGACCAAGACCAAGCTGGGCAACTCCCACGTCCGCTCGCTGGTGGACGGTCTTGTCGCGGAGAAGTTGTCCGATTTTCTGGAGGAGAACCCGGCGGTGGGCCGCTCGATTTTGGAAAAATCCGTCCAGGCCGCGCTGGCGCGCGAGGCGGCGCGCAAGGCGCGCGAGCTGACGCGCCGCAAGACGGCGCTGGACAGCGCCGCCCTGCCCGGCAAGCTGGCCGACTGCCACGAGACCGACCCGCGCCTGACGGAGCTGTTCATCGTCGAGGGCGACAGCGCGGGCGGCAGCGCCAAGGGCGGGCGCGACAGCCGCTATCAAGCCATTCTGCCGCTGTGGGGCAAGATGCTGAACGTGGAGAAGGCGCGGCTGGACAAAATCTATTCCAACGAAAAGCTGATGCCGCTGGTCACCGCCATCGGCGCCGGCATCGGAACGGAGTTTTCTCTGGAGCGGCTGCGGTACAACAAGGTCATCCTGATGGCTGACGCCGATGTGGACGGAAGCCACATCCGCACCCTGCTCCTGACCTTCCTCTTCCGCTTTCTGCGCCCGCTGATTGACGAGGGGCATGTGTATATCGCCCAGCCGCCGCTGTACAAGATGACGCGCGGCCGGCAGGTGCGCTATGCCTACACCGACGCCGAGCGCGACCGCACGCTGGACGAGCTCTCGGGCGGAGACCCGGCCGTCCGCTCCCGGATCGACGTCTCGCGCAACAAGGGTCTGGGCGAGATGGACGCCGAGGAGCTGTGGGAGACGACGATGCATCCGGAAAAGCGGACGCTGCTGCAGGTCACCGCCGAGGACGCCGTGGCCGCCGACGAGATTTTCACCATCCTGATGGGCGACAAGGTGGAGCCGAGACGGGAGTTTATCGAGAAATTCGCCAAAAGCGCGATCAACCTGGACGTATAGGGCGCGCCGCGCCCCCTACTGACAATAAAGGAGAGGCCAGATGAGCCAGCATAACGAGTCTGAATTTGTGAGCTTCGAGAACCAGAAAATACTGCCGGTCGAACTGGAAAGCGAGATGCGGAAGTCGTTTATCGAGTATTCGATGAGCGTGATTACCTCGCGGGCCCTGCCCGACGTGCGAGACGGGCTCAAGCCCGTCCACCGGCGTATCCTGTACACGATGTACGAGGAGAATCTGACGCCGGACAAGCCCTTCCGCAAGTCGGCCACCGCCGTCGGCGACGTCATGGGCCGCTATCACCCCCACGGCGATCAGGCGATCTACGATTCGCTGGTGCGCATGGCGCAGCCCTTCTCACTGCGCCATCTGCTGATTGACGGGCACGGCAACTTCGGCAGCGTCGACGACGATCCCCCGGCGGCCATGCGCTACACCGAGGCCAGGCTCTCCAAAATCGCCATGGAGATGATGGCCGACATCGACAAGGAAACCGTCGATTTCAAGCCCAACTACGATAATTTCCGCAAGGAGCCGACCGTTCTGCCCTCCCGCTTCCCCAATCTGCTGGTCAACGGCTCCTCCGGCATCGCCGTCGGCATGGCGACCAACATCCCCCCGCATAACCTGAGAGAGGTCGCCGGGGCCGTTCTGTGCGCCCTGGACGACCCCGACGCGGGGCTGGACGAGCTGATGGAGCATTTGCACGGGCCGGACTTCCCCACCGCGGGGCAGATCTTCGGACGCGCCGGCATCCGCGCGGCGTACGCGACGGGGCGGGGCCGTGTGCGCGTGCGCGCCCGCGCCGGGGTCGAGGAATATAAGGGCAGGACGCGCATTGTCGTCACCGAGCTGCCGTATCAGGTCAACAAGGCGCGGCTGGTCGAACACATCGGCACGCTGGTGCGGGACAAGCAGATCGAGGGCGTGGCCGCGCTGCGCGACGAGTCGGGGCGCGGCGGGCTGAAGATCGTTTTGGACCTCAAGCGCGACGCCAACGCGCAGGTGACGCTCAACAAGCTCTATACGCAGACCAATATGCAAATCACCTTTGCCATCAACATACTCGCGCTGGTGGGCGGCCAGCCGATGACGCTGGGCCTGTGCGCCATCATCGACCATTATATCGCCCATCAGAAGGAGGTCATCCGCCGCCGCGCGGCCTTTGACCTCAACAAGGCCCGGGAGCGCATCCATCTGCTGCAAGGGCTGAAAATCGCCGTCGACAACATCGACGAGGTGATCCGAATCATCCGCTCTTCCTATAACGACGCGAAAAAGCGCCTGATGGAGCGTTTCGGGCTGGACGACGTGCAGGGCCAGGCCATTGTCGATATGCGGCTGGGCCGTTTGCAGGGGCTGGAAATCGAAAAGTTGGAGGCGGAGATCGGGGAGCTGCGGGTCAGAATCGAGGACCTGGAGGATATCCTCGCGCGCGAGGAGCGCGTGAAGGCCATTATCCGCGAGGAGCTGACCGCCGTCGCCGATAAGTTCGGCGACGAACGCCGGACCGAGATCATCGACGACATGGACGAGATTGACCTGGAGGACCTGATTGACCGCGAGGACTGCGTCTTTACCCTGACGCATCTGGGATACGTCAAGCGCCAGCCGAAGAACGCCTACCGCGCCCAGCGGCGGGGCGGCAAGGGCATCTCGGCGCAGACCATCCGCGACGAGGACTATATCGAGGACTTGTTCGTCGCCTCCACGCACGACGACGTGCTGTTCTTTACCACGAAGGGCCGCCTGTTCAAAAAGCGCGGCTTCCATGTGCCGGAGGCGGGACGGACGGCCAAGGGTCAGAATCTGGTCAATCTGCTGCCGCTGGAGCCGGACGAGAAGGTGACGGCCGTGATCCCCGTGCGGGAGGGCGAGGAATTCGCCTATCTGTTTTTCATCACCCGCAACGGCACGGTCAAGCGCACCGCCATCGGGAAGTTTGCCAGCGCGGGCCGCAAGGCGGGCCTGCGCGCGCTGACCCTGGACGACAGCGACGAGCTGATTGCCGTGCGCAAAACCGACGGCAAGCAGAACATGCTGCTGGCCACGCGCGAGGGCATGGCCATCTGCTTTGACGAGAATGACGTGCGCGAGGTGGGGCGCGACGCGATGGGTGTGCGCGGCATCCGCCTCGGCCGGGGCGACTATGTCGTCGGCGCGGCGCGCCTGCGGGCCGGCGGCAGTGTGCTGACTGTCACCGAAAACGGCTACGGAAAGCGCACCGAGGCCGCCGAATACCTCCGCGCCGGGGATGTGCAGTCCCGCGGGGGCAAGGGCCTGCGCAACCACAACCTGACCGGCAAGACCGGCAAGGTCGCCGGCATCCGCGTGGTTGACGAGGACGACGACATCCTGCTGATTTCCGACGACGGCACGATCATCCGCATGGCCGCCGCCTCGGTCAATGTTTACAGCCGCACCGCGCAGGGCGTCATCCTGATGCGCATCGCGGGGGACAGCCGCGTGATCGCGCTGGCGCGCACCTTCAAGGAGACCGAGGAAACGGACGAGGAAGCCCGGCCCGGCGACGAAGGGCAGGCATGAAGTCAGTCGTCATCTACACCGACGGCGCGTGCAGCGGCAACCCCGGCCCCGGCGGTTGGGGCGCGGTCCTGCGCTATGGGAAGACCGAAAAAGAGCTGAGCGGCGGCGAACCCCGGACGACCAACAACCGCATGGAGCTGACCGCCGCCATCCGCGCGCTGGAGGCTCTCCGGGCGCCCTGTCAGGTGACGCTGTACTCCGACTCGCGCTATTTGGTCGACGGTATAACCAAGGGCTGGGCGCGGTCCTGGCAGGCCAGGGGCTGGGTCAAGCCCGACAAAAAGCCCGCCCTGAACCCCGACCTCTGGGAGCGCCTGCTGGCGCTGTGCGAAACGCATGTGGTGACGTTTTGCTGGGTGCGGGGCCACGCCTCCAACGAGTATAACAACCGCTGCGACGCCTTGGCGGTCGGCGCGTATCAGCAATGGAGAATGGAGAGCTGAGAAGGGAGAATCAGGACGCGATGCACATTTACGCGGATTACGCGGCCACGGCCCCGCTGCGGCGGGAAGCCCTTGAGGCGATGACGCCCTGGCTGACAGACGGCTACGGCAACGCCTCCAGTATCTACCGCGTCGCGCGGGAGGCCAAGCGGGCTTTGGAGGACGCGCGGCGGTCGGCCGCGGCGTCCCTGGGCGTTTTGCCGGAGGAGGTTTACTTTACCTCCGGCGGCACGGAGAGCGACAACTGGGCCTTAAAAGGGGCGTTGGAGCTGGGCGCGCGGCAGGGCGATGAGCCGCGCGAGCGGCGCAGGCATCTGGTCACCACGGCCATCGAGCATCCCGCCATCCTCCAGACGGCCCAATGGCTGGAGCGGCAGGGCATGGACCTGACGATCCTGCCGGTTGACGAGGCGGGGCTTGTCTCGCCGGAACGCGCGGCGGCGGCGGTCGGCGGCGACACCCAGCTGGTCAGCGTGATGCACGCCAACAACGAAATCGGAACGATTCAGCCGATTGAGGATATTTTCCGCGCCGTCAAGGCGAAAAACCCCCAGACGCTGTGCCACACGGACGCGGTGCAGTCGGCGGGGCATATTCCCGTGCCCTGGGAGGGCGCGGACCTGATGAGCCTGTCGGCGCACAAGATGGGCGGCCCGAAGGGCATAGGCGCGCTGGTCGTCCGGCGCGGGGTGCGGCTTCCGGCCTTTATGCACGGCGGCGGGCATGAGCGTGGGCGGCGTTCCGGCACGGAGAACGTGGCCGGCGCGGCGGGCTTCGCGGCGGCTCTGGCGACCGGCGCGGCGGAGATGGAACGAGAGGCGGCGCGCCTGTCCGCCCTGCGGGACCGGCTGATCGCCGCCCTTCTGCGCATCCCGTACAGCCGCTTGACGGGGCATCCGGTCCGGCGTCTGCCGGGCAGTGTTTCGGTCGTTTTTGAATGCGTGGAGGGGGAGAGCCTGGTGCTGGGGCTGGATATGAACGGCGTCAGCGCGTCCAGCGGCTCGGCCTGCTCCAGCGGCTCGCTGGACCCGTCCCATGTCCTGCTGGCCATCGGCCTGCCGCACGAGATCGCGCACGGCAGCGTGCGCTTTACGCTGGGCGGGGACATCTCGGAGACAGCCGTGGACCGTATCGCGGACATCACGGCCCGCGTCGTCGCCGAGCGCCGCGCCATGAGCCCGGTCTGGGACGAGAAGGCTCAACGCCCGATTCCGTTCGGGACGTGAGCCGCGATATTTCGCGCGGCAAACCAAAAACAGGAGGAGATCCGCATGTATACGGACAAGGTGATGGAGCATTTCTCCAACCCGCGCAATGTGGGTGAAATCGAGGACGCCAACGGCGTCGGGACGGTCGGCAACCCCAAGTGCGGCGACATCATGAAAATCACGCTGCGCATTGAGGACGAGATCGTGAAGGACGTGAAATTCAAGACCTACGGCTGCGGCGCGGCGGTCGCCACGTCGTCCATCGCCACGGAGCTGATCAAGGGCAGGACGATCAGCGAGGCGCTGAACGTGACCAACAAGGCCGTCGTGGAGGCGCTGGAGGGTCTGCCCCCGGCCAAAATCCACTGCTCGGTCTTGGCCGAGGAGGCCATCAAGTCCGCCATCGCGGACTACTACCGCCGCCAGGGGATCGACCCCCTGCCCATTGTAGGATGCGATGCCGACTGCGCCAACTGCGGGCAAGCGGCCGCCGGGCATTGAGGGAGGCCGCCACATTGGTTGCGAAGGTAAAATCCCTGGGCCTCAGGGGCATCGGCGGGCGCGAGGTGTCCGTCGAGTGTTTTTTGTCCACGGGGATGCCCGCCTTTGATATGGTGGGTCTGGCCGACACCGCCGTGAAGGAATCGCGGGAGCGGGTGCGCGCGGCAATGAAAAACTGCGGCTGTGAGTTCCCGATGCGGCGCGTGACCGTCAATCTGGCTCCGGCGGACGTCCGCAAGGAAGGGTCGCTGTATGACCTGCCCGTGTTTCTGGGGCTGGTGGTTGCTTCGGGACTGCTTCCGCCGCTACCGGAGGACTGCGCGTTCATCGGTGAGCTGTCCCTGGAGGGCAGGCTGCGCCCCGTCAGCGGCGTTCTGCCGATGGCGCTGGCCGCCGCCGCCGCGGGGATACGCAAGCTGTTCGTGCCCGCCGACAACGGCCCGGAGGCCGCCATCGTGCGGGAGCTGGAGGTCTATCCCGCCGCCCACGCGCGGGAGATACTCAGCCATTTGCGCGGCGCGAGGCCGCTGGAGCGTCAATTTCCGGGGGAGACTGCCGCGCCCGTGCGCGACGTGCCGGATTTTTCCGAGGTGCGCGGGCAGGACAACGCCAAGCGCGCGCTGGAGATCGCCGCCGCCGGAAGCCACAACATCCTGATGATCGGCACGCCCGGCGCGGGCAAGTCCATGCTGGCGCGGCGCATCCCGTCCATCCTGCCCGACATGACGCGCGAGGAAGCGCTGGAGACGACCGCCATCCACTCCGTGGTCGGCCTGACCTCCCGCGAGGAGCCGATTTTGACCCGCCGCCCGTTCCGGAGCCCGCATCATTCCATTTCCGCCGGGGGATTGGCGGGCGGAGGCTCGGTGCCGCGCCCCGGTGAGATGAGCCTGGCGCATCTGGGCGTGCTGTTTTTGGATGAAATGCCCGAATTCAGCCGCGAGGCGCTGGAATGCCTGCGCCAGCCGATGGAGGACGGCGCGCTGACGATTTCGCGCGTGGCCGGTCTGTTTACCTACCCCGCGCGCTTTATGCTGGTGTGCGCGATGAACCCGTGCAAATGCGGCTGGTACGGCCATTCGTCGGGCCGATGCCGTTGCGGGGAGGAGTCCGTGAAGCGGTATTTCGGGCGCGTGTCCGGCCCGCTGCTGGACCGCATTGACATTCAGGTGGAGGTTCCGGCCGTCAGCTATGAGGAGCTGTCCACGCGGCCCGCCGCGCCGGAAAACAGCGCGGCCATCCGCGCGCGCGTCAACGCCGCCCGTGCCGTGCAGGCCACGCGTTTTGGCGTCTCCACCCGCTGCAACGCCCATATAACCAACACGCAAATGGAGGAGCACTGCCTCCTTGACGACGAAGGGAAACGGCTGATGGAGTCCGCTTTCACCCGCCTGGGCATGACGGCGCGCTCGTACACGCGGATATTGAAGGTCGCGCGCACCATCGCGGACCTGGAGGGCGCGGGAGAGATACAAGCCCCGCATCTGGCGGAGGCGCTGCAGTACCGCCAGTTGACGGCGGAGGGGTAGAACCATGTAAAATCTAAAACATGACGTCTCTGTAGGGACGCCATATATGGCGTCCGCCCCTGCAACCGGCGTAAACCTTTAGATGTTGCGGCGTAGTAGGGGCGATTTCCAATCGCCCTCCAAAATCGCACAGATAATTTTTATTGACTACCGCAACTCCCCCTGTGAATACAGCAACAGCCGCATCGGAAAGGAGCCCGCCCCCATGAAACGCATACACTACAATTCTCCCGTGATTCTTACGTACGCGCTGATTTCGCTGGCGGTTCTCGGGCTGGGGTACCTGACAAACGGCCTTTCAAACCGGCTGCTGTTTTCCGTGTACCGAGGCTCGTGGGCGGACCCTCTGGGGTATTTCCGGCTCTTTGGACATGCCCTGGGACACGCGAACCTCGGGCACTACGCGGGCAATTTTCTTCTCATTCTGCTCATCGGGCCGGTGCTGGAGGAAAAGTACGGGAGTAAAAAGTTGCTGATAACAATGTTCACTACCGCCGTGACCCTGGGAATCCTGCACAGGATTTTCGGCGCGCCGAATGTCATGGTGCTGGGTGCGAGCGGCGTGGTGTTTGCCTTGATCGTGCTGAGTTCGTTTGTCAATATGCAAGCGGGACGCATTCCGCTTACCTTGGTGGCGGTCATTTCCGTGTACCTGGGCAGAGAGGTATGGGCGGGCGTCTCCGCCTCGCTGTCCGGGCAGCAGGACGGCATTTCGCAGTTCATGCACATTTTCGGCGGCGTCTGCGGGCTGGCGGCCGGCTTTCTGCTCAGAGACAAGCCGCCGGGGGAATCTCCAACAGGCGGCCATCCGACCGCCGGACCCACGGTTTGACAGAATCAATCAATCGGGCGGCAGGGGGCCCCCCCCCCCCCCCCCCCCCCCCCTTTGCTTTCTTCGCTTTTTTTTTT
>WRLJ01000032.1 GCA_009777685.1 Oscillospiraceae bacterium
CATCGTCTTTTCCCTCTTGTTCGCCGCCGTTACTTACAGCAGCATTACCAAACATAGCTCTGACAGACGCTTCGCTGAAATCATCCAGCACGATGTCTTCCCAGAACGTCACGGTTACGACTACGTCGTCTCCGGCTTCGGAGGTGTACGTGATCGTTCCGGTCGCGCCCTCATCGCCCGCGATTACGCCGGTGTGCGTGGTATCTCCGTTGGAGTCCGTCGCGGTCAGTGTACCGGAGGAGGCTCCGCCAACCGTCAGGCCTTCGGCGACCCAGTCAACTTCATCGTCGGCAAGCCCGAGGCCTTCAAAGAGAACGGTTACGGTGATGGTTTCTGTCTCGCCGGAGAGGAAGCCCTCAAAGGTGTCCTCGTCCACTTCGATACCCGAGGCGACATACTTGGTGCCCTTGCTGATGGCCACGATGTCCAGGACATTGGCGCGGGCGCCGGTGCCGTAGGTATAGTTGGCGATGTAGTCGTCCTTCAGGCGGCTGATGCTGCTGGCCTCGGCGGCGCTGACAAACTGGCCGCCTTCCACGTCAACAAAGATGGTGTTCGCGTCATAGGCCTTCCAGCCTACTTTGCCGCCCAGGTTCAGCGCGCTGATCCCCAGATTGAACTCCAGGACGCCCGGTCCGACGCCATTCTGCAGTCCAGCGAGGCGGTTTACAGCGGTGACCTTTCCGCCGGTCATGGTCGGCGTATAGATCATGCCCTTCTTGAAGCCCACGGTGAGTGCGTTTTCAAAGACGCTGAGCGCGCCGTCGGCGGTGTACAGCGGGTCTTTGACGCCGCCCTTGGAGATCGGGGTGATCACGCCGCGAATCTTGCTGGCGTCTTCGCCCGGGACCTGCGTGTAGCCGTCGGCCAGAGCCACGAACCAGTCGCCCGCGGCGCCGGAGCCGCCGTCATACAGCCCGCCGGTGTTGATGAGCGCTATGCGCGTGATGAAGCCGGCCGCGGTGTTGTCCACGTTTCCGTTCGGAAGCTGCGAGATATACACCACGTCGAGCGCACCCTCCAGAATCGCGGGAACCCTTTGTCCCTCGTACACGGTGTACCTGCCGTCCACTTTGACGAAGGTGACGGTGTCCGCGGTGAGGAACTTGCCGGCCAGGGCCGTGGCGGACAGTCTGTACTGTGTGGTGGTGGCCAGCAGGGTGGCCGTGTCGGTGTCCACACCCACGTCGATTTCCTTCAGGGTAATCGTGCCGTTGGTGTTGAGTTCATACGCCCACAGCGTGTCGTCGAGGAGTGTCTTAGCGTTGAATTGATCCGACGATCCGAAATAGTAGACGTCCTCGCCGGCATCGACGGAATCCGCGCCGTATTGACCGGCTGAGAGGCTGCCGCCGTGGACCTTCGTCGCGTTGCCGCCGCCGGCCAGCTGCTTGATGTTGTCAAGCCGGTAGGTGCCGTCCTGACCGTCGGTGAACAGGACATTGACCAGGACATAGTTGCCGATCGTGTCGGTCGCGAAGTCATACGCGTCAATGATTAGACGCGCCATTTTGACTACCGCGTAGACATCGGGGGCGGCGGGGGCGGCGTCGGGATTCTTCCCGTACACAACCGCGCCTTCCCACAGGTAGAGGATGACGGTCTTGTTGACATCATAGGTGCCGCCCGAGAAGTTAGCCAGAGCGCTGGTCACCTTAGCTGTCTGATAGGTGCTGACCGCGCCGGCCACGTCCACGGAGAGAGAGCTGTAGCTGATGGGTCTGGCCGTGACTTTGCCTTCGACCGGAGCATCCAGCTTGCGGAGCATGTAGCGGATGTTCGCGGCGGCCGCCGAGCCCATCCAGTCGAACTTGGCAAACAGGACGAGGTCGCCCTTCGCGGAGCTGTCGCCCAGGAAGCGGGAGCCGGCGATGTCGTTAGCCAAATCATTGCCGCTTCCGGTGCCGGTGCTGACGCTCACGTTGCCGTTGTTGGCCACGTTGGTGATGTTGGCGAAGGTGTAGGTCTCAATAAAGACGGCCGTAACCTTGCTTCCCTTGACCACGACACGCAGAAGGTCTCCGGCGGTGTTTTCAGGGACCTGCCAGTAGAACGAGTCGGCATTCACAGCTGTCGCGTTGCCGCCCGCCGGAGAATAGTTCCGGTACACCGGATAATTCCCGAGGGTGGTGTTGCCGCTGGGATATACCGTGTTGTAAGGCTCCAGGCCCGACACGCCGGTGATGGTTCTGAGGGCGTCGCGGCGCGCGTCGTCGTTGCCCGAAATGCCCGCGTAGGTCTCAAACACTTCGTCCAGATACTCAAAGCTGAACGCCTGTGTGATCTCGCCGCCGGCGGGCACACGGTAGGTGATCTTCACGCTGCGGCCGACGTCCTTGCGGGTGACGCCGTACTGCGTGGTCAGAGCCGCGGACAGATCGTACACATGGCCCAAGGCGATGTCGGAGGGCTTCTGAACGACATAGTTGGGGCCGCTCTTGAGGGTGATGTCAGCCAGCTTGGCCTTGCCGCTGTTGGCGGGGTTGCCGCCGGCCATGTTGACTTCAGTGCCGTCCGCGTAGAGAACAAATTCCGCTTCGGCGAAGCCGAACTTGTTGATCAGCAGCGACCAGGGATCGTTGGTGCCGCCCAAACCGAACACGTTGTCCTGGCCGGTGCGATAGCGCTCGCCGGTGATGATCGCGTAGCGGATTTGCTGTGCGCTGATGAAGTAGTTGTTGAGCAGGCAGGCCTCGGCGCGGTTCAGCACGCCGGCCGTGTCCAGTGTCAGCAGATTGCCGAACAGACCCAGCTCATGGGCGAGGCTGATGACAAAGCGCTGCGCCGTGCCGTCCCAGGACAGGGCATCGAGGCCTTCCAGGTCGGTGCGGAGGCCCAGGGCCTTCATGACGACCAGCAGGCCTTCTTCAATGGTGATGAGGGAATCCGGGGCGAGCTTGTTCTCGCCGGTGCCCGCGAACAGACCGGTCACACCGGCCCAGTTGGCGTAGCCGTATCCCCAGTGACCGCTGCCGATGTCCGCAAAATACGGCTGCATCTGCGAGTACACGGTGGAGATGCTCGCGCCGCCGTTCATGCTGATGTACAGCATCGCGGCGAACTGGATGCGCGTATACTGCGCGTCCAGATGCAGTTCGCCGGTCGATCCGTCGCCCTTGACGACGCCGAGGTCGAGCATGAACTGCACGGCGTTTGCGTAGACGTCCTCCAGATCGCCGTACTGCGCCAGCAAAGTGGCGCTTTTGGCGGCATCCGGCGCGTCTTCGATGGTGTTCGCGCTCGCAAACGAGCCGACCGAAAGCACCATCGCCGTTGCCAGCATTAACGCCAGCAGCTTCTTGAGATTTCTCATGGGGCTATGTACCCCATAATGTCTCTTGACTTTCCAGCCCGGGAAGCGTTACAATAACAAGTGCCGGCGGAGGTCAGGAAGTTTACAGGATTCCCGATTCTTATAATTATCCTTACAATTCGACCGGAAAAAATTATTATTTTGGAGGAAAACACCATGCCAAGACGTGCCAACGGAGAAGGCTCCGTCCGGCAGCTGAAAAACGGCTCGTGGGAGGCGCGCATCATGTGCGGCTTCCGCCCGGACGGCAAGCCCAGAATCAAGACCTTCACCGCCGGAAAGCGCTCGGTCGTCGCCCGGCGGCTGGCCGACTTCATCGCGGGGGAGAAGAAAGCGCGGCAGACCTGCCGCCTGCCGCTCGGGGAGTGGCTGGAGACCTGGTTGGACGAATACGTCGCCCGCCGCCTGCGGACCAGCACGCGCACCTCCTACGAGAACATCATCCGCAACCAGATTCTCCCGCGTCTCGGGGCGACGCGGCTGCACGAGCTGCGGCGGGAGGAGGTCGAGGCGTTCTACGCCGCCCTGCTGGAGGGCGGGCGCGCCGATGGCCGGGGCGGCCTGAGCCGCAAGACCGTCCGGAACGTCCACATCGTTCTGCACCGCGCGCTGGAGGCCGCCGCCGAACGCGAGCTGATCGGGAAAAATCCCGCCGCCGCCGCCGCGATGCCCGGCCGCCGGGGCGCGCCGGAAACGCGCTCGGCGGAGGTGCTGACGCTGGAGGAACAGCGCGCCCTGACCGCGCGATGCGGGCCGGACGCCTGCGGCACGGCGGTTGTGACCGCTCTCAGCACGGGCCTGCGGATGGGGGAGCTGCTGGGGCTGCGCTGGGCCGATATCGACTTCGCGGCGCGGACCGTCAGCGTGCGGCGGCAGCTCGCGCGGCTGCGGGACTACTCGCCGCAGGCCGGAACGCGGACGCGCCTGCGGCTGGAGGAGGGGGCCAAGACGGAGGCGGGCCTGCGCGTCATCCCCGTCGACGAGAGCCTGTGCGGGCGTCTGCTGGCGTGGCGGGCGCGGCAGGCGGCCGAGGCGGCTGAGGCGGCCGGGGCGGAAGCGGGATACGCGCCCGAACGGCGGCGCGGGCGCAGAGCCGGGCCCGACCTCCACGCGCCGGAGGACATGGTGTTCACCGCGCCGGGCCGCGCCTTTCTGGACCCGGCGACGTTCCGCTACCACTACCGGCTGATGCTGAAGGCGGCGGGGGCACGGCCCCTGAGCATCCACGCCCTGCGCCACACCTTCGCCACGCGCGCGCTGGAGGCCGGGGTTCCCGTGCGGGCCGTCAGCAGCCTGCTGGGACACGCGGCCAGCCAGATCACGATGGACATCTACAGCCATGTCCTGCCCGCGTTTCAGGCCGAGGCGGTCAGCCGGATCGCGGGGTATATCGCGGGAGAGACGACGGCCCCGTAACCTTACAATCGGCATGATAATATAAAAGGAGACACGCGCCGCAAGGGCGGTTTTTTTATGCCCCATTGGCAATTGATAATTGACAGATGGCAATTGCCGATTGACAGGACGGCCCCCGGGCTCCGCGCCCGCCGTTCCTGGCCTGCCCCCGATTGCCAGTTGTCCATTGTGGATTGCCAATGGCCGATCCGCGCTTTGTTACACCTGTGTTACAAATGACCCGTAGCGCTTGACGGGGTTGAGAATGGGGTTTATACTGGGGAACGTACTCAAAAGGGCGGAGTGGGCCCGTCTTCAGGCGGTTCCCCGCAAACGTCCAAATATTTTAAGGAGGTACATAGCCCCATGAGAAATCTCAAGAAGCTGCTGGCGTTAATGCTGGCAACGGCGATGGTGCTTTCGGTTGGCTCGATTGCGAGCGCGAAGCCCGTCTCGGAGTTCTCGGATTACGAGAGCTACAAGGACATCAGCGCGGATTACCTCGCGTCCACCCAACTGCTGGTGGACCTCGGCGCGGTCATCGGAGGAGGCGGCGATACGCTGAATCTGAACGGTACGCTGACCCGCGCGGAAATGGCGACCATTCTGTATCGCCTGATGAACGCATTCGACATGCCCGCGGGCGTGAAGTCCAGCATGGACAAGCTGGAAATCTTCACCGACGTCGCGCCGGGCACGTGGTTTGCCCCGTTCGTCAACTGGGCCAGCACGCTGGGCTACATGAGCGGCAAGGGCAACAACCAGTTCGCGCCATACGACCTCGTGACGGGCATTGAGGCCGTGGTTCTGATGAGCCGCATCCTCGGGCTGCGCCCCGAGCTGGACGCCGATTTCGTAGGCAAGCTGGACTGGGCGCAGATGTTCCCGCTGGCGATGCTGAAATCCCAGCTGCTGTTCAACATCCCCGGCAAGTTTGACGGCGACCTGACCGAGGCGCTGACACGCGGCGAGATTTTCCACATCTTCAAGGCCGCGCTGGACGCCTACCCGATCCTGTCCTACAATGACAGGGGAATCCCGCTGCAGGCGCAGAACATTATGAATACCATCGCTTACACGCAGGGCGAGCTGGTGTACGCCTACACGAAAGTCACCGGCACCATCATCGCCAACGAGTTCATCCACACCAAGGTGGTTATAAACACCGCAGACAGCGCCTACCGTATCGGCAAGCCCATGCCCGACCCCGGCTACTCCGTCGCCAAGGCCGGCAAGTACACGGTCGAGGCCAGCGTGCCGGTTTATCCCGGGCCGGTACCTACGCTCAAGACCTTCGACTTTGATCTTCCCGCCGGATGCGACAGCTATCTGGACAAGTATGAGCTGCTGAACGTGGAAGTGTATTTCTACGCCAAGCTGAACAACAACGGCACCATCGCCGAGCTGTACGGCCTTCCGTCCGACACCGGCAACACCGCGCGCGGCGGCTATAGCAACGCCACCAGCGCCGGCGGCGACGGCACCAACCCCGGAAGCAACGGCCTATGGCGGGTTGCCTTCGACATCGGCGGCACACGCGCCTTCGACAATGAGGCCCCGTTGTTCCTGAACGGCAGAGTGGCCGACAACACATGGGGTGACCTTAACCCCAGCCTGAGCGACTGGAAGGGCGTTATGCGCGCTGATCAGGGCCGCAACACGAAAACCGGCACCTCGATCATCTATGCGTTCAACCAGTACCCCGTCAAGGTCCATGAAGTCAAGGACAACAGCATCGTATTCGCGCCGCTGGGCACAAACCAAACCAGCAGCTACACCGGCCCGTGGGTTGACACCGCAGGAACCCTGCTGTCGAACACCCGCCGCGAGATCGCTCTGGACGACATCCTGGAGGGCGCGGACCTCGTCGCGGCCAGGGACGACATCGCCGGTCTGATTCCGGTTGGCAACGGCAAGTATGTCCTGACCGAGGCGACCAAGGTCGAGAACGTGACCATCAACGCGATCAGCATCTCCAACGCCTCCGGTGAACGCACGATCAACGGCACATACAAGGTCAGCAAATCCACCCCGGGCGCGAATTTGGGCAGTCTGCTCATGCTCAATGCTAACAACGACGTGACCGCGAACGCGCTGGGCGGCCGGTACAACTTTGTGATCGTCGGCGGCTTTATCGTGGACGCCGAGTTCATCTCCGGGCTTGCGACGGGCATCGTCGTAGCCGCGCCCGCTGACGGCGCCACGGTCCGGATTATGGACGAAACAGGCGAAGTGACCACGTTTACCAGAAAGAACTCCGGCGAACTGCCCGCGCTCGTCGACCTGCCTGTGAACGTCCAAGGGGATCCCGTGGCGATCGTCTATCAGCTCTCGGAAGACGGGACGACCGCGACCCTCCAGCTGGCCACGGCGCAAGTGATCGAGCTGGACAACACCTTTGACTACAACGCCAGCGACGCGCCGAATATCATCTTCCCCAGCGAGGGCAACAACGTCATCATCGGCACCAGCAACCTGTGGATATTCACCTACAGGGTTAGCAGCGGCAACATCTCGCTGGTTCCGGTCACCGGCCCGATCGCCGGCAAGAAGTCGGGGTCCAACAATACCTTCTGGAGAACGTCGGTGGCCCTGAACGGCAAGAACATCTTTGTCATCAACAACGCCGGCCTGACGGATCTGAACACCCGTCCCGACCCGCTGTACATCGCCCTGAGCGCGCTGGGCGGCAGCCGCTATGAGGACGGCAAGTACCAGCGCCAGCAGACGCTTTATAACATCATCGACCGGACGGAGCTGTCCGACTGGTGGTGGGAGAGCACCAGCACCATCCCGAATACCTCCAACCCCATCCGGAACACCATCTTTGAGAGCGCGAACACGACCATCAGCTCTGTGAAGATCGGCGCCGCCCTGAACGAGCGCTATGAGTACGCGGTCGTGGATGCTCAGCGCATCAGCGGCAGCCTCTATCTCGACCTCACCGGCGCTCTTGAGATCATCCCCGAAGTCCCGGTCTTTAAGAAGGACAACGGCAACTGGGTCCTGGGCGCGGCGAGCGACATCGGCGCCAGCGAGACGGAATCCGTGCTGGTTCTGAAATACGCCGAGACATGGGTAGACATGGCTCCCGCCGATTCAAACAAAGTGCTGGCCGTGTTCAAGGGCGGCACGCTCGGCGACCTGGGTCTGGAAAACAGGACCGATGAAGCGTCCGAGATCACCCTTGAGGGCACCCATACCACAATCTTTGATGACATCTTTGATGGCATCGAGGCTGGCACGTGGTTTAAGTTCACCGCTACCTTTGAGGTGACAACCGAAGGAACCCTGAAACTCCAGACTAAGGGTGGAAACTATAATCCGCAGACCCCCTCAAGCGGAGAGCTCGCCGACGGCACATACGAAGTGACCTGGATCGAACAAGTCGTCGCTGGCGGCGGCACGGGTCTTCAGACCGACAACACCGCCGTAGATGCCGCCGAAGGCACCCTGACCGACGTAAGCATCGAAGTCTTTGACGTGGATGATGCCAGCGGTGCGGTCAAGGCCGCAAGGGGATTGACGGTGGAACCGGTGGTGTAAGCCTCCCCCCGTTGAGCCCATAGCATGACAACGTACAAGGCCCCCCGGCGTGAGCCGGGGGGCTGTGCCTTGCGTGGGTGGGGTGTTTGATTAGCCGCACACGCCGTAGGGCGCGACGACCTCGGCGCGCCGTGTTTGCCCATTTTACGCGACCGGGGAAATACGGCGCGTTGCAATACCCGAAACCGCGTGCGTACCCGACGGCGCGCCGGGGTCGTCGCGCCCTACGGTTTGTGCGGAACTTTGTCAATCCTCAGTCGGCTCCGCCGACAGCTCCTTTAGGAAAGGAGCCTTGGGGGGCGGGGCTTGACTGCGACAGGCCGCCGTGTTACAATGTAATCGAAAAACAATCAAAAGGCGGTGATGGCATGAGTACCATAGCCGTGAGAGATGAAGACATTATGACCGATTACCAGTTTCGGACGATTATTAAAATGGTGCTGGGAATTGCGCGGAAAACAAAAGATGTGGATGAAGTCATTCGGGAACTCGAACAGCTCCTGCCGGATGAAATGAAAAACGAAAAAGAGTAACCACACAGCGTACAAGGCCCCCCGGCGTGAGCCGGGGGGCCTAATCCTCAGTCGGCTCCGCCGACAGCTCCTTTAGGAAAGGAGCCTTACAGGGCGCGCAAGCCTCCTTTCGTAAAGGAGGTGGCACGCCGTCAGGCGTGACGGAGGATTTTAGGGCGGGGTACGGGTTTGGGGGGAAACCCCGCGCGTCAGCTGTACAAAATGTTCACCATCATTGCGTAGTGGCACACGCTGCCCAGCATGATAAAAATGTGGAATACCTCGTGGAATCCGAAATACTTCCGGTCCCGCCCGGGCCATTTGCGGGCGTACAGGACACCCCCGGCGGTGTAGAACACACCGCCCAGCGCCAGCCACATCAGCCCGCGCCCGCTCAGCGCCTGCACCACCGGATAGACGGCCACAATGATCATCCAGCCCATTCCAATGTACGCCGCCGCCGAGACCCAGCGCGGCGCGTTCATCCAAAACAGCTTGACCAGCGACCCGGCCACCGCCAGACCCCAGATCACCCCGAACACCGACCAGCCCCACGCGCCATGCCGCGCCTGCAGCGGGCCCAGGCACAGCGGCGTGTACGTTCCGGCAATCAGCATGTAGATCATGATATGATCGACCGTCCGCAGCGCGCGCCGCCCTCCGACCTTGGCCGGAATGCAGTGGTACAGCGTGCTGGCCGTATACAGCCCGATCAGCGTCGCGCCGTAGACCGAGTAGCTCACGATCTGCGCTGCGCCGCCGGCAAACGCGCTCAGCACAATCAGGACGCCCGCCGCGGCGGCCGCCATCAGCGCGCCGATGCCATGCGTCAGCGCAGCGTAAGGCCGCAGCCCGTCATTCGGGCCGCGAACCTCACGCGGGGGGCGTATTCGTTTGGCTTTATCTTCCGTATGAGGAACATCCCCCGGGGGGGAATGATTTTTTCTCATCAACGGATCAGCTTTCCTCCAATACAGCCCTGGCCTTGTCGACGACGGCGGCGAACGCGGCCTTGTCGTTGACGGCCATGTCGGCCAGCACCTTCCGGTTTAGGGGCAGCTCCATCTTCTTCAGCGCGTACATAAAGCGCGAGTAATTCAGCCCTTGCGCGCTGACGCCGGCGGAGATGCGCGTAATCCACAGCCGCCGGAAGTCGCGCTTGCGCGCCTTCCGCCCGATATAGGCGTACTGCCCGCTCTTGATCACGGCCTGCTTGGCCATTTTGAAATGCTTTGATTTAGCGCCCCAGTAGCCCTTGGCCAGCTTCAGTACCTTGCGTCTGCGCCGCCGGGTCTCTACCGCGCCTTTGATCCTAGCCATCGCGTATCGTTCCCTTCTGTGTATCGATTATGATCGTTCCGGTTTACTTGTACGGGATCAGCGTCTTCACGCTCTCGACGTTGGTCACGTCGCAGTACCCGTTTTTGCGGAGGCCGCGCTTGCGCTTGGTGGATTTCTTGTTCAGGATGTGCGAACGGTAGGCGTGGCCGCGCTTGACCTTGCCGTTTTTCGTGACGGAAAAACGCTTTTTCGCGCCGCTGTGCGTCTTGAGCTTGGGCATGGGATATCGTCTCCTTTCGTGTGGGCGTTACGGTTTGCCCGGCTTTTCCGGGGGTTTCGGGGCCAGAAACATGGTCATATTCCGCCCTTCCAGCTTCGGGGGCTTTTCGATGACGCAGCCGCCGGAAAGCGTTTCCGCAAAGCGTTTCATCTGCGCCTCGCCCAGCTGTGTGTGCGCCATTTCGCGGCCGCGGAAGCGGATGGAGACCTTGACCTTGTCCCCCTCCTCCAGAAAGCGCTGCGCGTTGCGCGCCTTAAAGTTCAGGTCGTGCGCGTCGATGCCGGGGGAGAGACGGATCTCCTTCAGCTCGACGGTCTTTTGGTGCCTTCGCGCTTCCTTTTCCTTCTTGGACTGCTCGAAACGGAACTTGCCGTAGTCCATGACACGGCAAACAGGCGGCTCGGCCTTGGGGGCGATCTTAACCAAATCCAGATTCTGCTCACGCGCGATCGTCTGCGCTTTGGCGATGGGCATAACGCCCAGCTGCTCGCCGCCTGTGCCGATCAGCCGCACCTCGCGGTCGCGGATCTGTTCATTGATTTGATGATCCATGCTACTGATAAGGGGTCACCTCCGACGCGATTATGTGCGCACAAAAAGCGGGGGAAAGGCTCCGCCGGATCGACCGAACCCTTCCCCCGCGTCCTGGCTCCGGAAAACCTCGCGCTGCGGGACAGAGAAATCCGTATCGACCGCGGCCCGGGACGCTGACCGCGCCCTGCCGGGTGAGGGCGCTGGCCGCGCCCTGCTTTGTTGTGCCGGAGTAGTATAGCACGGTTTTCCCCGGTTGTCAAGCAAAATTTTTTGTGGGGTGTGTTTGGGGGTCACGCCCCCCAAGGCTCCTTTCCTAAAGGAGCTGTCGGCGGAGCCGACTGAGGATTGACAAAGTTCCCGTACCGCTGCCCCAACCCGTACCCCGCCCTAAAATCCTCCGTCACGCCTGACGGCGTGCCACCTCCTTTACGAAAGGAGGCTTGACAAATACCTACATTTGTGCTATTCTAATGTCAGGCGTTGCCACATACGGTAGGCGGTTAGCCAATCCCCTCGAAAGGGGGTGAGGCCTTATGGTGGAATGGGTTTTTATGATTCTGGCCCTTGTGCTGGTTTTGTACATTATCCGTGAAATCAAACGAAAATAACCGCCCCACGTCCAAATGTAGCGGTTATTTTCTAACCCAGCATTTAGGCTAACCGTTTACCGGCGAC
>WRLJ01000033.1 GCA_009777685.1 Oscillospiraceae bacterium
GGGTAATACGGGGGTTTTGCTTGTGCGAGACACGGCGTTTCACCGTAAGGGTCTTGTCTGGGCTGTCCTGGCCTCGACTTCTAGGTTTCTCTCTTTTTGTCTTTTTTGCACGTCCCGACCATACCCTTGCACTTTCTTTGCTGTCTCCACAGGGAACTGCCCTAACATGACATCTGTGCTTGACAGCGGGATGCGGATCCTGCTTATTCGTTGGTATAGTCTTTTCCCCAAATAACATATAGTGGAAATTCATCGCTTCCGGTCTTAAAAAGATATATATTAAACGCGCCCCATTCCGTCAATCTGTCTTCCGGCGGCCTCCAACCTTTGGGACGGTGCTCCGCCGCTACGACCGAAGGGTCAATGCCCATGGATTGCGCGTATACATACGCGACCGTGTTTGTTTCCTCGTCAAGCAGCGCGTATTCATAAGAGTGTTGATGGCCAAACAGGGTAACAACGGCGCGATAGCTAAACCCCGTATCCGTTATGACGGGTCTGTGGGTTTCGCCGTTAAAGGTAAGCTCTAATGATTCAAGCCGTTCTTTTTCCTGCGAGTAATCGTAATCATCGTAAGAACATACCAAGTATAATTGATACGCATGATTCCAAACCCCGCTGCTGAAAAAATAATAATAGTCTTTTACATCCGCCGATGCCGGTATTGTTTCAGGGAATATGGCGAGCGCAGTGAAAAACGCGGACTCCTCTATGTCCCTATTGTTTCTGGCGGCGTCTTTCGCGTTTGTATGACCGGAATAATGGCCATACTCAGCTATATCTCTCGTGGAATACTTCTCCCCGAAAAACGCAATTGCCGCACGGGTTGACATTGTATTATACAAAGTCCTCATTTGAGGGATTAGCATCCCCCCGGCTGTTGCAAAAACAAGAGATACCGCATAGATCAGCACAAGAAGAACAACGCCCGTTTTTCTCCGTCTTTTAATGCGGGATTTATAGTCAACTACCTGAGAAATCTCCGCGCTCGTGTTTTCATCGAATGCCGGAAAAACAATCTGGGCGTCGGCTTCATATATTCCTTTGCAAATATCACATTGCTCAATATGAAGCCCAACCGCGGTCTGGCTGGCATCGCTGGCGATTCCGTCTTTTACAAGCGGAATCAAATCTTGAATCAATTCGCAATCATATTTCATATCCGTACTCCTTTTTTAAGATTTCCTTGAGTTTAACGCGGCCCCGATGAAACATAACCTTCGCGGAATTTTCCGAAATTCCCAGAAAACCGGATATTTCGGCATACGGCATGTCGTGAAACAACCGGTATGACAGCACCGCCGCCGTTTGCCGCGGAAGCCTTTTCAGAGCCGCCGCAACATCCTGCGCAAGAGATTGCGCTTCTTGCATCGCATACACGGCATGGCCGCCGCTCCGTTGTACGCCTTCCATACATGTTTGCTTTTTTTCTTCTCTCAAAAAGGAGAAAAACACATTTTGGGCAATGGAACAAAGCCAGGTTTCCACACGGCAGTTTCCCTCAAAGCGATGGATGCTGACATAGGCTTGAAAAAATGTCTCCTGCGTCAAGTCGTCGGCTGTATGCTCATTTCCCTTGCACAGCCGCAGGAGGAATCTGCGAACATACAAAAAGTGCTTTCTGTATATCTCGTCAAACGTATGATCCGTCATGCTTCCTCCTTCCCTGTGATGCGTTTAGAGCTTGTTCCCAAAGACCGCAAATACAGCGTCTGAGCCTATAGGAACAGGTTCTATATCCCTTAGTGTCATGGGCATGGCCGAAGGTTACACCCGCTGAACAAAAAACTGCCCGCGTAACCGTTATATCCTGTCAGCAAACCTGTCGTCCGGTGTGAACGGGGGCATTGTATTTATACCCTGTTTTAATGAACCTTGTCAACGCTCTCAAAGAAGCCCTTGACGCGCCTTCAGGCACAGGGCGGCCGCATCCCGCGCTTTTTCCCTTTCCTCGCGCCGCTTTTCCGCGGTCACGCGCCCCATCCCATTGCCCTGACGATCCCCGCGAGCAGGGCGCACAGGAGAATCCCGGACAGCGTGGGGATCGCCGCGGCCAGCGCGGTCCATTTCCAGCTGCCCGTCTCCCGGCGGATGGTCAGACAGGTCGTCGAGCAGGGCCAGTGCATCAGGCAGAAAATCATCGTACACGCCGCCGTAAGCCAGGTCCAGCCGTTGTCCGTCAGCAGGGCCGTCAGCGCCGCGGGCGCGCCCGGTTCAATCAGCGTATTCTGCGCCGTGTAGGCCATCAGGACGACGGGCAGCACGATCTCGTTGGCCGGAAGCCCCAGAATGAACGCCAGCAGGATCACGCCGTCCAGCCCCAGCAGCCGCGCAAAGGGGTCCAGCGCCCCGGAGGCGTGCGCCAGAAGGCTCGCGTCTCCGGCCCGCACATTGGCCAGCAGCCAGATCACCAGCCCCGCCGGGGCGGCGACGGCGGCGGCCCGCCCCAGCACGAACAGCGTGCGGTCCAGCAGCGAACGCACCAGCACACTGCCCACCCGCGGCACGCGGTAGGGCGGAAGCTCCAGCGCGAAAAACGACGCTTCTCCCTTCAGCAGCGTGTCCGACAGCACACGCGAGATCAGGAGCGTCGCCCCCACGCCCAGCGCGATAAGGCCGGTCAGCAGCGGCGCTGTCGCCGCGGAGCCGGCCGCTCCTTTCGCGGGAAAGAAAATCAGCAAAATGGCGATCAGCATCGGGAACCGCCCGTTGCAGGGCATGAAATTGTTGGTCAGCACCGCGACCAGCCGTTCCCGGGGCGAGTCGATGATCCGGCAGCCCGTGACCCCGACGGCGTTGCAGCCAAGGCCCATGCAGATGGGCCGCCCAAACCTGCATAGCCCCGGCTCCGCCTGAATACGTTCTTACCGGGGGGAGGCGGCGGATGTGAAAAAAAGCGAGATCGACGAAGGGAAAATCAAACTGCTGCATACCATGGCCGACGGGACGGCGCGCGATTCCGTCGAAGGGTACGAAATCCCGTATAACGATACGACCGCGGCGGTCTGTCATCTGCTGGCCCGGCGGGCGGCGGAGCGGCAGGAGGAGACGGAATGAGCGGAACGGCCCTCAAAGCGGCCTGCTATGTGCGGGTGTCCACGGAAAACCAGCTGGACAATTACAGCATCGAGGAACAGACCCGGCGCTTGGAGGCCTATTGCGCCTCCAAGGGTTGGGCCGTTTCCGGCGTCTATGCCGACGGCGGGTATTCGGGCGGGAACACGGAGCGTCCGGCGCTGCGGAAAATGCTCGGCGATATCCGCGGCGGACAGGTCGATATCGTGCTGGTGCATAAGCTCGACCGGCTTTCGCGCTCCCAGAAGGATACGCTGACGCTGATTGAGGACGGCTTCCTGCGGCGCGGCGTCGAATTTGTCTCGGTCAGTGAAAATTTCGATACCTCCACGGGGTTCGGGCGGGCCATGATCGGGATGCTGTCGGTGTTCGCGCAGCTGGAAAAGGAGCAGATCACCGAGCGCCTCACCATGGGGCGCGTCGGACGCGGCAGGGCCGGCCTGTACCACGGCGGCCCCGTCAGCCCGACGGGATATACCTACGCGGGCGGGCGTTTGGTGGTCGACGAATACAAGGCCGCGCAGGTGCGCGAGGTCTTCGGCCTGTTTTTGTCGGGGCACGGCGTCAGCGCCATCCGCCGGCGCATGGATGAGCGCTATGGCGGCTGGAGCAGCCATTCGCTGGTCTCCGGGATCTTGAGAAACACGGTGTACATCGGGAAAGTCAAGTTTAACCAGGTGCAGTATGACGGCGTCCACGAGGCCATCGTCGACCCCGCGGTCTTCCGGCAGGCGCAGGCGCTCCTGCGCGGGGGGAGGCCGAAGGCGCCGCTCCGGTCGGGCTGTCTGCTGACCGGGCTTGTGCGCTGCGCCCGGTGCGGGGCAAGATACTCCGCCAACCACGGCTATTATAAATGCTATTCGCGCGCCAAGTCCGACCAGAGATATATCGCCGATCCAGACTGCAAAAACAAGCACTGGGAGATCGCAAGGCTCGACGGCGTCATTCTGGCCGCGATCTCGGCCCTGCGGTATGACCCGGCCCGCGCCGGCGCGGCAGAGCCGCCGGTTCCCGGCGCAAGCGCGCTGAAACGGCGCGTCACGGCCGCCGGCAGCCAGATTTCCCGCTTGATCGGCCTGTGTCAGGCGGGCGGCGCGTCCGCCGGGGAAATCGCGCCGAGGATCGCCGCGCTGAGACAGGAACAGGAGGCGCTGAGCCGTCTGCTCTCCCAACCCGCCGGGGAGAGGTCCGCCGCCGCCGCGCCATACGGGCCGCGCGCCGTATCGCCGGGAAGCGGGCTGGAAGAACAGCGAATGCTCGCCGGCGGTTTGATCCAATCCGTCTCGATCGACGGGGAGCGGCTCCATATCCGCTGGCGGATATAACGCCGGCAGGGCAAGAGCATTTACTTTGCCCATATCCCGCCCGTAGGGCGCGACGACCTCGGCGCGCCGTGGTTTGCCCGCATCCCCTCCGTAGGGGACGCAGACCTCGGCGTCCCGCAAAATATCCCCGGCGCACACGCGCGGCGGCAGGCGTTTGCCAATTATGCCGCGGAGTGGTATAATGAATGCGTTCTTTCAGAACGTACATTATCATCATAAGGAGCGGGAAACATGAAGGCGTTATTCATTGGCGGCACGGGAACGATCAGCACGGAAATATCCAAACTGGCGGCCGGATCGGGGATAGAATTATACCTGCTCAACCGGGGCGGCAATAACGCGCGGCTGGAGGGGGTCCCGAATATCCACTATATCCGGGCCGATATCTCCGACGAGCAGGACGCCGCGCGCCAGCTCGCCGGCCACAGCTTTGACGTGGTGGCGGACTTCATCGTTTTCACGCCGGAGCAGGCCCGGCGGGATATCCGGCTGTTTTCCGGCCGCACACGGCAGTATATCTTCATCAGCTCCGCTTCCGCCTATCAAAAGCCGCTGTCCGACTACCGGATCACGGAAAGCACGCCGCTGGTCAATCCATACTGGGAATACTCGCGCAACAAGATCGCCTGCGAGGAAATTTTCATCCATGAAAACCGGCAAAACGGCTTCCCCGTCACCATCGTGCGCCCCAGCCACACCTATGACAAGCACAGCATCCCGCTGGCCGTACACGGCGAAAAGGGCCCGTGGCAGGTACTGAAAAGAATCATCGACCGCAAGCCCGTCATCATACACGGAGACGGAAGCTCGCTGTGGACGGTGACCCACAGCCGCGATTTCGCCGCGGCCTTCACCGGCCTGATGGGCAACCTCCACGCGCTGGGCGAGGCGGTGCATATCACAAGCGACGAATCGCTGACATGGAATCAAATCTACCGCTGCCTGGGCGAGTGCGTGGACCGGGAGCCGGAGGTGCGCCATATCTCCAGCGACTTTCTGGTGCGGTGCGACCCGCGCCTCTCGGGTAGCCTGCTCGGCGACAAGGCGCATTCCGTGGTGTTCGACAACAGCAAACTCAAACGCCTTGTCCCGGGCTTTACGGCCTTGACGCGCTTTGACCGGGGCATCCGCGAGTCGGTGGCGTATTATCTGGCCAACGAGTTCATGCAGACGCCCGACCCCGTGTTCGACGAGTGGACCGACAGGGTCATCCGGGCCGTTGACGGCGCGGCCCTGTAGCCGCCGAACAGGTCCGGCCATCCCATGCACATCGTCAGCGCCTGCTTGCCGCACGCCTTGGCGCGGCAGAAATGGCGGTCCAGCGTGAACGCCGCGCGGGGCAGATACCCGAAATCCTCCAGCAGCGTGAACAGCGGGAAAAAGATCGCCATCGGCGGCAGCATCACGGAGACGACCCACGCCAGCGTGCGCCATACCCCCGCCGTCAGCGCCTCACACAGCCATAGGGGCGCGCCGAGCGCGGCCAGCCCCGCCCGCAGCGGCTCCTGCGCGGACAGCAGCAGCGTCCCCAGCAGCCGCGAGGGCACGTTCGCCCCCGCGAGGGTGATCCAGAACACCAGGCACAGCAGCGCCAGCATCAGCGCGGCGCCGGTGCGCCGCCCCATAAACAGCGTGTCCAGCCGCCGCCGGAGCCTGTGGCCGGACGGGTCCGGGCAGACGGGCAGGCAGACGCGCGCGGCCTCCTCGGCGGCGGCGGCCAGCGCCCGCGCCCGTTCGTCCTCCGGCCCGGGCGGGAGCGCGGGCAGGACCGGCGCGGGCACAATTTCGCCCTCCGTCACGGCGCGCACGGCTTCCATCAGCGCGCCGACGCCCTCGCCCGTGCGCGCGCTCATGCCGACCACCGGCACGCCCAGCCGCCGCCCCAGCGCGGCCAGGTCCGGGCAAAGCCCCAGCCGGCGCGCCTCGTCGAGCAGGTTGACGCAGACAATGACGCGCCGCGTTAGCGCCATCGTCTGGTAGACCAGCCGCAGGCTGCGCTCCAGACACGTCGCGTCGCAGACGATCACCGCCGCGTCGGCCTGCCCGCTGAGCAGGAAGTCCCGCGCGACCTCCTCCTCCGCCGAGCGCGCCGACAGCGAATACGTCCCCGGCAGGTCCACGACCGCGTACCGCCGCCGCCGGTAGGTATACGCGCCCCGCGCGACCGCCACCGTCTTGCCCGCCCAGTTGCCCGTGTGCTGGCGCAAGCCGGTCAGGGCGTTGAAAACCGTGCTTTTGCCCACGTTCGGGTTCCCGCCCAGCGCGACGGACGCCCGGGGCGCGCCGGCGGCGTTGTTTGACCGGCTCCGCTTCATCGCGCACCGCCCCCCGTCCTCTAACTGTCGGCCGAAACCCAAATGCTCCGCGCGTCCGCTCTCCGCAGGGCGATCATCGCGCCCCGGACCCAATAGGCCGCGGGGCCGCCCGGCGGGCCGCGCAGCGCGCACCGCACCCGCGTGCCCTCGACAAAGCCCAGCTCCATCAGCCGCCGCCGCATGGCGTCCTCCGATACCACGGCGCGCACGCGCGCGCATTCCCCCGCCGCCAGACAGGCCAGACTCCGCATTCCGCCACCGCCTTTACACAGACAGGCAGCAAGCGATAAATCAGCTTGCCGCCTGACGCTCAGATGCCCGCTCAGTCGCAGCAGCAGCAGAGCAGAACCACAATGATGATGATAATCCACAGACACCCGCAGTCATCACCGAAACCAAAACCCATCATGCTCACCTCCCGAAACGGATTCATCCCCATGCTACGCCGGCGGGGCGGGAAGTGTTACCGGAGGACGCAAATGGGTTGACACCCGCTGCGGGGTCTGCTATAATGACAGCGCGGAACCGCTCAGACGCTACTGTGGCTCAATGGTAGAGCAGATCATTCGTAATGATCAGGTTGTCAGTTCGATTCTGACCAGTAGCTCCAGGACCTTCCGCCCGAACGGCCGCCTCCGAAACGAGGCGGCCGTTTTCGCCCCCCCCCGGGTCAGAACAGTGCCAGGCCCAGATAGATTTTATCCCGGTCCTCCTGCGAGATGCCGAGATAGCGGCGCGTGACCTCAAAACTCGAATGGTTGAAGATGTCCATCAGCATCACCGGCAGCGCGCCGGATTTCCACGCGAAGTAGCCAAACGTCTTGCGCAGGGAGTGGCACGCGATGCGGCCCAGGACGCCCGCCGCCTCCGCCGCCGCGCGGATGATCCGCCACGCCTGCACGCGGCTGATGGGCGCGGGGTTCCGGCGGTTGTTGGCGAAGATGTACCCGCTCCGGCCGGTCCGCCGGCAGATTCGCAGGGCCTTGACGGCCTGCGCGTTCAGGGCGACGGTTTTGCGCTTGCCGGTCTTGTGCTCCGTCAGGGTGATATGGCTGCGGAACGCGCCGCGCTCCGCGTCGTATACGTCGTTCCAGGTCAGCCGGAGCAGGTCGCTGACGCGCAGGGCGGTGCAGACGCCCAGCACGATCAGGGCGTAGTTGCGGGGGCTGCCGCGCCGGAGCCAGTAGTCCGCGAGCCGGCGCAGCTGCTGCTTGTCCCGGATGGGTTCGGTCGCCGCCATGATGGATAACCTCCGTTCGTGTTGTGTGGGGGAAACTCACAAAAAACTCACAAATCTCACAAAAACCTCACAAAAAACCCCTTGCCATCGCGGGGAAAATGCGGTATACTCCCGTTATATCATCTATGTAGGGACGACCGCCCCCGGTCGTCCGCGGACGCCATATATGGCGTCCCTACACCCCCGCGCCGCCCGGCGGACGGTCGAGGGCGACCGTCCCTACAGGGGATTGGGTGGTGGATTGGGGGATGGGGCGGAAACCCACGGCGCGCCGAGGGCGTCGCGCCCTACAGGGCACAGAACCCCCGTAGGGGCGGCAACCTGCCGCCCGTGTTTCCCTAACGCACCCCGTTCCCCCGACGCACCCCATTCGCCCAACCCGCACACGCCGTAGGGCGCGACGCCCCCGGCGCGCCGTGTTCCCCCGTTGCACACGACCGGGAACACGGAACCGCCCCGCCGTCTGCGGACGGCACCCCTCCAAGGAGGGGAATGGGAACCCGCCCCACCGTCTGCGAATGACCAAATTCCCCTCCTTGGAGGGGTGGCACGAAGTGCCGGGGTGGTGCGTCACCCCACGGGCGGCAGGTTGCCGCCCCTACACACCCCCCGCCCCTGTGCGGTTTGTGAGGTTTTTGTGAGGTTTTCCAAAACCGCTAAAGTTTGGGGGCCGCCTCACGATATATGGAGTAACGGACGGCCAGGCCCGCGTTCGTGATGGTCATAATGTAACACAATTCTTATTATGTTACATCGTGACCTTTTGATATTTTTCCGAACCATACTGGCGCCATATTGCTCGGAAAACGCCTTTCAGGAACACGATTATAACCAGAGTGCTGTCAGCCAGACGGCGGGAGATTTCCCGCTGTCTTTTTTTGTGCCCGTGAATGTACAGTTTACCACATTTTCAGCCCTATGTAACCTTTTAAGAACTCGGTTACCTTTCGCGGCAATCCCCCCGCACCGCACCCCTCCAAGGCTCCTTTCCTAAAGGAGCTGTCGGCGAAGCCGGCTGAGGATTGACAAAGTTCCCGCACCGCTACCCCAAGCGCGTACCCCGCCCTAAAATCCTCCGTCACGCCTGCGGCGTGCCACCTCCTTTAAGAAAGGAGGCTCACGCGCCCTAAGGCTCCTTCCTAAAGGAGCCGACTGAGGATTGAGCGTTCCCGCACAAGCCGCGCGTAGGGCGCGATGCCCACATCGCGCCGCACCCCACCCCCCGCACACGCGCCCCCCCAACCGCACGGGGATATGGACATCCCCGAATATTTTGAAGGAGGAACCATCCCATGAAAAAGCAACTTTCTTTTATCCTTGCGCTGGCTATGATCGCCAGTCTGGTCCTGGTCGCCGCGCCGGCGGCGATGGCGGATACGGAGCCATCGGCAACATTTACCTACGTAACTGGCGGAACAGGCCAAACCGCATCGCTCCCTGAAGTCATTGCGGGCTTATCGAGCACCTACGAAATAGAACTGTCTGCCGAAACTGACGTATCCGGCGTGCCGTCCGCGGCATCTGCTATTCTTAAAGCCACGTTTGACAAGGGCACTAGGGTCGACGCCATGACAACGAGAGCGTTTAAGATTTCGAGACCGTCGACAGAGGATGCTGCGGGACTGGAGACCGCCTATTTGGTAATTGCCGATGACGCCCCGGACAATGACCATTGGTGGAATGTTCTAGCTAATGTGGATGCTTTAGGGGGGGGCGATGATAAGAATGAGTCTCTCAAAGGCAAGCTGACAGATCTTGGATACACTGGTTACTGGGGGCCGAAGCGGGGTAGAAATTTATCGTCGGAGACTCATGCCGACGCTACGTTCTACTTCTTCGCCGAGGACGCTGGTGCATATTGTATCGACTTTGCCGTTGTTGATGCAACGGCGGGCGTCGTTGTTTCTAAGCAACTGGAGTTTGCAATAACTGCTGCCCCCGATGGCGGAGGCGGCGGCGGAGATGACGGCGAAGGCGACAGCGTTGACTGGGATGCAACCTCAGGGCGGCTCCCCGCCACCGGCAAATTCCAGACGGCGACGCTCGCCGAGGTCGAACAAGTTGCTCTCACCACAGACAAATGGCCTACGCTGAACCTGAAAACGGAAAAATTGGTCCCTGTTTCGGGAGCGGGCAACTTCTCCATCGCCGGTTTTGCCATCAACGGCAAATGGAAAGCCGGAAGCCCCACTGACAAGGATATCGCCAAGCTGTTTAACTCCGGCGGAACCCTTGCAGTGACCAACAAAATGTCCGACAAGCCGAAAGACGGCCCCCATAAGGGCACAGCGGGCAAAGCGGAAGTACTGGAGTCCGGTACAGTGGGTGAGCCCGGCTATGTTGCGCCGGTTGCGGCAGTCGCCGGATCAGTTTCCGGGTATGTCATCACCTACGCGAAAATTGAGAAACGCCCCAAGGCCCTGAAACTGAACATCAACTACGCGCTTGCAGCCGATTATACCGGAGAAACCAACGGCGCGTGGACCCTGACGGAAAAGGGTAAGGCCACGGCGTATGAGAAGCTGAGTTTAGTTCAAATCAGCGCCCCCGCCGACGGCAAGAAGCTGGCCGCTACTGATACATTCTCGCTGTTCACCGCATTTGCGGGCACAGGCACAACCCCGCAGGATGCTTATAACAGCGAACTCGGAGGCATAGGCGTCAAGAACATGGTGGACGGCAAGGCCGTGAAGACCACCTACTTCATTCAGGAAGTGGCCAATAAGGACGGCGAGAAGTACACTCCGGCCACGAAGGCCTCCAAGGTAACGGCTTCGTCTATCATTAAAGCCCCCAACGCGAAACCGAATTATAAGACCGGCGATATCAAGCCCAAAGCGGGCTGGGCCGTTTCGACAAAGGATCCGCTTATCACTTACTACGCCAAGTCCCCCAATGCCGATGCGACCAAAGGCCTGGTTACCGAAGCGGTTCCCGCCAAGGACAAACTGCCGAAACTTGCAGACATCAGTCAGTCAATCACCGGCGTGGAAACAACTCCGTTTGACGGCATTACGGTATTCGCCTACGCCATAGAGAAAAAGCCCATGTCCGCGAAGCTGTACATTAAGGTCGCCACACCCGCCGCCGCGCCGACCAGCGGCGTCTCGGTCAATGAAAAAGGCAAAGTCACACTGGACAAAACGCTGGAAGCCAGACCGGAGACCCCGGCGGACGCCAAATGGGGCAAGGCTCCCGCGCTGGCCGCCCCCGCGAATGCACGGGAAGACATCTTCATCGTCCGCCTGAAGGGAACGGCAAAGCCGGTCAAGGCGGCGGCGGTCGGAGCCAACGGCGACATGCTGATGGGCTTTGAGGGCAACTCCGCCAGCCCGGAGAGCACGGTCAAGATCACCTGGACGGTAACAGGGACAGGGAAAGACGCGACAGTTTCCTCAACGGTGGCCGTTGCTGCCATACCTCCCACCCCCCCCCCCACCCCCACACCCTTAATCTTACTAAAAACAACACACCACAAGTCAAGAACAAACAGAA
>WRLJ01000034.1 GCA_009777685.1 Oscillospiraceae bacterium
CGCGGCGGTCTCGGCGGCGGTCTGCGCGGCGTATGGCGTAGACTTGCGCGACCCGCGGAAACCCAATCCGCCCGACGAGGCCCATGACAGCACATTGCCCTGTGTGTCGGTCATGGTGACCATGGTGTTGTTGAACGAGGAGCGGATATGGGCCGCGCCCCTTTCGATATTCTTTCTTTCCCGGCGTTTGCGCGTAACCCCGCGCTTCGATTTCGGTTGAGCCATAACGCGCCGACCTCCTTATTTCTTCTTGCCCGCGATGGTCCGCTTGGGCCCTTTGCGGGTTCTGGCGTTCGTTTTGGTGCGCTGTCCGCGCACGGGCAGGCCTCTGCGGTGACGGATGCCCCGATAGCTGCCGATCTCGACCAGACGCTTGATGTCCATGGCCACGTCGCGGCGCAGGTCGCCCTCCACCTTCAGCTCTTTTTCGATCACGTCGCGCAGGCGGGCCACCTCGTCCTCGGTGAGGGTTTTCACCCGCGTGTCGGGGTCAATCCCGGTCTGTCCCAGGATTTTGACAGATGTGGCCCGGCCGATCCCATAGATATAGGTCAGCCCGATCTCCACACGCTTTTCGTTCGGCAGGTCAACGCCGGCAATACGCGCCATACGGCACCTCCAGTTATAGTGTTAAATGGAATCAGCCTTGTTTTTGTTTGTGCTTGGGATTGCTGCAAATGATCATCAGCTTCCCGTGACGGTGGATGATCTTGCACTTCTCGCACATGGGTTTTACGGACGGTCTGACTTTCATGGGGATACCTCCTATTTCCTGCTGCCCTATTTACTGCGCCAGGTGATCCGCCCCCGGGTCAAATCATACGGCGACATTTGGATCGTCACGCGGTCACCGGGGAGGATGCGGATAAAGTTCATTCTCAGCTTCCCGGAGATATGTCCAAGCACCCTGTGCCCGCCCTGTATCTCCACGGAAAACATCGCGTTCGGCAAGGCCTCGAGCACTACGCCCTCCACCTCGATCACGTCATCCTTTGACATCTGCATCCCTCCTTGTGTCAAAGCCGTAGGCTTCCGCGTAAGCGTTCAGCGCGCGGCGGACCTCGCTGTTGCTCGCCGTTCCGCCGCCGCGGAGCTTTTCCGCCGTCCTGTCCAGGCACGCAAGCGCGGTTTCCGTCTCCGGATTTTCCGTCCCGCTCAAAGCCGAAACATGCTTCGCCTTTTTGCGTTTGGGTTTTTCCACGCGGCGGATGCGCCCGTCGGCAAGCTCCAGATACACACCGCCCTGGCCGTCCGGCCCGGAAGCCTCGTCCCGAACCGTCAGCACGAGCATCCGGCGTCCGGCGTCCCGCCCGCTGCGGGACTCCACCACGTCGCCGGGACGTATCTCACATCCCGCGCCGTCTTTCCGGCGTATCTTCCCGCTCTCCATCACACACTTCCCTCCACGAGGGTCAGCAGCTCCGGTTCGTCCTCCGTGATCAGTACGGTATGCTCATAGTGGGCGGACAACGCGCGGTCGGCGGTGCAAACCGTCCATCCGTCACTCAGAACCTTGACCTCAAAGCCGCCGGCGTTGATCATCGGCTCAACGGCCAGACACATTCCGGCACGCAGCCGCGCTCCGCGCCCGCGCCCGGGAGGGATAAAGTTGGGAACCTCCGGCTCCTCATGAAGGACACGGCCCACGCCATGCCCGGTAAAATCACGCACCACGCTGTATCCGCTGCTCTCCGCGCAGGCTTGGACCGCACCGGAGATGGCATACACATGCCGGTCCTGCCTCGCGTGGGCGATCCCCTGGTAAAAGCACTCGCGGGCCGCGGCGATCAGCCGCTCGGCTTCGGGGCTGACGGCGCCCACCGCGAAGGTGGCGGCCGCGTCCCCGATGAAGCCCCGATAGGTCGCCCCTACGTCAATGCTCACGATATCGCCCTCCGCCAAACGCCTTTTTCCGGGGATGCCGTGGATGACCTCGTCATTGACGGAAGCGTTGATGGCGGCCGGATAGCCCCGGTACCCCAGAAACGTGGGTCTGGCTCCATGCTCCCGGATGACCCGGCGCGCCACGGCGTCCAGATGGGCCGTAGTCACACCCGGCTCGACGGCGGCCCGGACCGCGATCAGGGTCAAGCCCGTAACGCGGCACGCCTGACGCATGATTTCCAGCTCTTTGGGCGTCTTGACGGGTATCATGCTACTCCCGCACGCCCAGCGCGGCAAAAATCCTCGCGCTGATGTTGGGGATCGTGTCATGCGCCACAATCGTCACCAGCTTGCCCTTGCGCTCATACCAGCCCTTCAGCGGCTCGGTCGCTTCATGGAAAACCCGCAGGCGGCTGCGCACGGTCTCGGGCGCGTCGTCGTCGCGGCGGACCAGCTCACCGCCGCAGGCGTCGCATACGCCCTCCGCCCCGGGCGGGTTTCCGTGGATGTGGAACGTGGCCTCACAGCTTTGACAGACGCGCCGGCCGGTCAGGCGGCGTTCGACCTCCTCGTCGGAAACCTCGATATCCAGCACATGGTCTATGGCAATGCCGGCGGCCTCCAGGGCCTCGGCCTGGGCGACGGTACGGGGGAAGCCGTCCAAAATGAACCCTTTTTCACAATCCGGACGGGCCAGACGCGTTTTGATGATCTCGACCATAATCTCATCCGGCACCAGCCGGCCCGCGTCCACAAAGGACTTCGCCTTGCGGCCCACCTCCGCGCCCTCGCGGATGGCGGCGCGCAGAATGTTTCCGGTCGAAACAGCCGGGACGCCGAGCCGTTTTTCCAGCAGCGCGGCCTGAGTCCCTTTACCGGAGCCCGGCGCTCCAAACAGTATCATCCTCATGGCCTTACTCCAAAAAGCCCTTGTGGTGGCGCATAATCATCTGCGCCTCGATGGCCCGCACCGTCTCCAGCGCGACGCCGACGACGATCAGAAGCGACGTGCCGCCCAGCGCGAGACCGCCCAGGGCCGGATTCAGGCTGCTGATGATGATCGGGAGAATGGCGATGATACCCAGAAAGATCGCGCCAAACAACGTAATCTTACCCAAAACCTTGGTAATAAAGTCACTGGTCGGCTTTCCGGCGCGGAAACCGGGGACGAAGCCGCCGTTCTGCTTGAGATTGTTGGCGATCTCCACGGGGTTGAACTGAATGCTCTGATAAAAATAGCTAAACCCGATGATCAGGATGAAATACAGGACCGCGTAGATGGGCGAGGTGTGCCCGATGAACCGGCCCGCGCTCTCGGCGGCGTCGCGGAAGAAGAATTGGATGATGGTCATCGGGAACGAGGCGATGGCCTGGGCGAAGATGATGGGCATAACGCCGCTCATGTTGACCTTCAGCGGCAGGAACGTGGACTGCCCGCCGTAGATCTTGCGCCCCACGACGCGCTTGGAGTACTGCACGGGAATCCGCCGCTCGGCGTTTGTGATAAAGACGACAAATACGACCAGAGCGACCGCCAGAACCAGGATGATCGGGACCAGCCACCACAGCTGCGGATTCTGGAGCAGCGCCCAGGCCTCCGTGACCATCGCCGGCCCGCGCGATACGATCGACGCGAACAGGATGATCGAAATGCCGTTGCCGATGCCGAACTCCGTAATCTGTTCGCCCAGCCACATGATGAACGCGGACCCGGCGACAAACGACAGAATGATAATGACCGCGTGGAGCAAGCTCCCCTGCGCCGCGGAAACCAGAGCCGACTGGTACTCGCCGAGCTGGGCGTAGGCCAGCATGGTGTAGTACCCGTACCCCATGACCAGCGCCAGACCGACCGTCGCGTAGCGGGTGATGGCGGCGATCTTCTTGCGCCCTTCCTCGCCGCCCTCCTTTTGCAGCCGCTCCAGCGCGGGGATGCTGACCGTCAGGAGGTTCATGATGATCGAGGCGTTGATATACGGCTGGATGGACAGCGCAAAAATGGTGCTGCGGTCGAACGCGCCGCCGCTCATCATGCTGAACATGCCCAGCAGGGTGTTTCCGGCCCCCTCCATGCTGGAAAGGTAGTCGGTGAAAATCTGGGTGTTGACAAACGGCACGGGCACCTGCGAGCCGAAACGGTAGACGACCAGAATAAACAGCGTAAACAGGATTTTAGCGCGCAAATCCTTGATGCGCCAGGCGTTGCGAATGATTTCTAACACGCGCCCGTCACCTCGGCTTTCCCTCCCGCGGCGGCGATCTTGGCCGCGGCCGATGCGGAAAACGCGCTGGCCCGGACAGTGATTTTCTTTTTGATCTCACCGCCTCCGAGAACCTTCAGGCCGTATGGGCATTTAGAAATCATACCCGCGGCCAGCAGGGTCTCCGCGCTGACGACGTCGCCGTCGTTAAAAACGTCGAATATGTCGAGATTCACGGCTGTCAGAGGCTTGGCGTAGGGGTTGTTGAAACCGCGTTTCGGCAAACGCCGGGCCAGCGGCATCTGCCCGCCCTCGAAGCCGCGCTTGCGGCTGTAGCCGCTGCGGGACTTCTGTCCCTTGTGGCCGCGCCCGCAGGTCTTCCCGTTCCCTGTGCCGATGCCGCGTCCCACGCGCCACGCCTTTTGAACGGAATTCTCCGCCGGGGTCAGGTCATTGAGTTTCATTTCGTGTCCTCCTACTTGCCGTCGGCGGCAGGTTCTTCCGGTTTGTCAGCCTTGGCCGCCTTCGCGGGCTTCTCCGCTTTCGGGGCCTTTTCGGCTGCCGCGGGCTTATCGGACTTCGGGGCCTTGGGAGCCTTTTCAGCCGTTTTGGGCTTCGGAGCCTTTTCGGCCTTTTCGGCCTTTTCCGGCTTTTCGGTCTTCGGGGCTTTCGGAGCCTTCTCCGCCTTCGGAGCCGCCTCGGCGGCTTCGGGCTTTTCGGCCTTGGCCTTGACGGTCCTGGCCGGTTTTTCCGCTTCCGGAGCCTTGGGGGCCGCGACCGCCTCAGCCTTGGGGGCCGCCTCGGCCTTAGGGACTGCCTCAGCCTTAGGGGCCGCCTCGGGTGCTATGGCCTTCGCGGGTTTTTCCGTCACGGGCGCTTTCGCGGCTTTCGGGCGTCTGGGTTCCGGCGCTTCGGTTTCGGCCGCCGTCACGAGATATCCGATTTTAGCCAGCTTGCCGCGCGTCTGCGGATTGTCGGGCTGTACGGTGCTGTCGCCGATCCGGCGCAGGCCCAGACTGTTGGCTGTGGCGATATGCTTGTCGTTGCGGCCGTTCAGGCTCTTAACCAGTTTGATTTTCAAGGCAGTCATCCGTTGGCCCTCCCTTCACGGGGAGCGCTGCGCCCCGTCAGCTCGGCAACGCTCTTGCCGCGGACACGGGCGACCTCCTCCACGCTCTTGAGCGACTTCAGCGCCTGGATCGTCGCGGTCACCACATTCTGCGGATTGTTGGAGCGCAGGCTCTTGGTACGGACGTCGCGGATGCCGGCCATCTCCATCACGGCGCGCACGGGCCCGCCGGCGATGACGCCGGTACCGGGCGCGGCGGGCTTGAGCAGAACGCGGCCCGCGCCGAAGGCGCCGATCACCTCATGGGGGATGGTCGTCCCTTTCAGGTTCACGGTGACCATATTCTTACGGGCGTCCTCGATCCCCTTGCGGATGGCGTCGGGAACCTCGCTGGCCTTTCCGAGGCCGAACCCCACGGAGCCGTTGCCGTCCCCTACGACGACCAGCGCCGCGAACTTAAAGATACGGCCGCCCTTGACGGTTTTGGATACGCGGTTGAGGGCCACGACCTTTTCGGTCGGCCTTTCGTTGGGGTCCGCGGCGGGATAGCGGTCTCTCTGCGGCTGCGCCATAATGTCGACCATTCCTTTCCGGTGACTTCTTTAACGTCGTCAAGCTCCGGGGACTGCCCGCCCCCTGCGCTTTCTTAGAATTTCAACCCGCCCTCGCGGGCGCCGTCGGCAAGCTCTTTTACACGTCCGTGGTACAGGTATCCGCCGCGGTCAAAGACCACCTCGGTAATCCCCTTTTGGGCCGCGCGCCCGGCAAGCCGTTTCCCGATTTCACGGGCGGCGGCTTTGTTCCCGCCGTTTCCGGCGGCAAAATCCTTCTCCAGCGTGGAGGCGGCGCACAGGGTGACGCCGGCGGCGTCGTCGATGAGCTGGGCATAGATATTCTTGTTGCTGCGAAACACGTTCAGGCGCGGACGCGCGGAACACCCGGCGATCTTGCCCCGCACGCGGACATGGCGCTTTAGGCGCATCGCGTTGGAAGTGGGTTTGTTGATCATGGCGTGTCCCTCCTTTATTTCTTCTTCGCCCCGGTTTTGCCTTCCTTACGCCGCACGAACTCGCCGGCGTAACGGATGCCTTTCCCCTTATAGGGTTCCGGAGGACGCTTCTCGCGGATATTGGCGGCAAACTGGCCCACGGCCTGTTTATCGCAGCCCGATACCGATATCTTCGTCGGCGCGGGCACCTCGACCGTGATCCCCTGCGGAGCCTCCATGACGACCTGATGGCTGTAGCCCAGATTCATCACCAGCTGCTTGCCCTGCAGCTGGGCGCGGTAGCCGACGCCCTGGATTTCCAGATCCCGCGTAAAGCCCGCGGTCACGCCGACGACCATGTTGTTAAACAGCGTCCGCGTCAATCCGTGCAGGGAGCGTATCTCTTTCTGGTCGTTGGGCCGCGTGACGGTCCATTCGCCCGACTCGTCCTGGGTCAGACGCATTTCGGGATGAAACCTCTGCGTCAGCGTGCCCTTGGGACCCTTGACGGTGACGGTGTTGTCGTCCGCGACCTTGATCTCCACGCCCACGGGCACGGGGACCGGCATTCTTCCGATTCTCGACATCTCAAAGCCCCCTTACCAGACAAACGCGAGGACCTCGCCGCCGATATGCTCGGCGCGGGCCTTGCGGTCTGTCATAATACCCTTGGAAGTGGATACGATGGCGATGCCCAGCCCCCGCAGAACCTTGGGCATTTCCTCCGCGCCGACATAGACGCGCAGGCCGGGCTTGGATACGCGGCGCAGGCCGGTGATGGCCTTCGTTTTGCCCTGTACATACTTCAAGGTGATGCGCAGGTTGCCCTGTCCCCCGTCGGGAACGAACTGGACGTTCTTAATGTAGCCTTCCTCCAGCAGAATGTGGGCAATCGCCCTTTTCATGTTGGAAGCGGGTACGTCCACGGTATCATGCCGCGCGGCGTTCGCGTTGCGGATGCGTGTGAGCATATCCGCGACCGGATCGGTGATCTGCATACAGCGTTACCTCCCATGATAGATGAGGTCCAAGAGCAAACGGTTTTTGCCCGCGGCGGCAAACCTTTCTGCCCGAAAAACCATTTTGTCCCTTACCAGCTGGCCTTTCTGACTCCCGGAATCTGCCCCTTATAGGCCAGCTCGCGGAAACAGATCCGGCATACGCCGTAGTTGCGCAGCACGGAATGCGGGCGTCCGCAAATCTTACAGCGCGTATAGGCGCGCGTGGAAAACTTCGGCGGGCGTTTCTGCTTGAGGATCATAGACTTTTTGGCCATGTTATCCTTCCTCCTTAAGCGGTCACTCTGGCAAACGGCGCGCCCAGCAGGGCCAGCAGCTCGCGGGCTTCCTCGTCGGTCTTGGCCGTGGTGCAGATGACGATATCCATGCCCCGGATCTTGTCGATCTTGTCATAGTCGATCTCCGGGAAAATCAGCTGCTCCCGCAGTCCCATCGCGTAGTTGCCGCGCCCGTCAAAGGCGTTGGGGCTGATGCCCCGGAAGTCGCGCACGCGCGGCAGCGCCACGTTCAGCAGGCGATCCAGAAATTCCCACATTTTCTCCGCGCGCAGCGTGACCTTCACGCCGACCGGCATCCCCTCGCGGACCTTGAAGTTGGCGACGGACTTGCGCGCCTTGGTGACCACGGGCTTCTGTCCGGTGATCTTCGAGAGGTCTGCGGACACGGCCTCTAAAATCTTGGCATTGTCCCTCGCCTCGCCGCAGCCGACATTGACGATGATCTTCTCAAGACGCGGAATCTCCATCGGGCTCTTATAGCCAAACTTTTTCATCAGCTGCGGAGCGATATCGGTTTTGTATTTTTCTTTCAAACGGGCCATTATAACGCTCCCCCTATAATGCTTCTTTGCAATGCCGGCAGCGCCGGCTCTTGCGGCTGCTGACCTTCCCCTCGCCGTCCGGGATGACGTACATCGGGCGGGTCGGCTTGCCGCACTTGCCGCAGACGGGCATGACCTTGCAAGCGTAGATCGGCGTCTCCTGATGGATGATGCCGCCCGGGTCCGTCTGGCGGCGGGGCTTGCGGTGCTTGGTCGCCATATTGACGCCCTCGACGATGACCTTGCCGCCCGCGGTGTCGGCGGTGATGACCTTGCCCTTTTTGCCCTTGTCCCGTCCGGAGATGACGATAACGGTATCATTTTTCTTTACATGCAGCGTATTCATGTCTTTTCTCCTTATCAGATCACTTCGGGCGCCAGCGACAGGATTTTCATGTAGTCCTTGTCGCGGAGCTCACGGGCCACGGGGCCGAAAATGCGCGTGCCTCTGGGGTTTTTGTCCTCGCGGATGATCACACCCGCGTTGTCGTCAAACCGGACATAGGTTCCGTCGCTGCGGCGGACGCCCTTCACGGTGCGCACGATCACGGCCTTGACGACCTCGCCCTTCTTCACCACGCCGCCGGGGGCGGCCTTGCGGACCGAGCATACGATCACGTCGCCGACGCCGCCGTATTTGCGGCCCGAACCGCCCAGCACACGGATGCACTTGAGCTCTTTCGCGCCGGTATTGTCAGCGACCCTGAGATAAGATTCCTGCTGGACCATGAGCGGCCCGCCTCCTTACTTGGCTTTTTCTACGATCTCCACAACGCGCCAGCGCTTGTCTTTCGAGAGCGGGCGGGTCTCCATGACGCGGACCCGGTCTCCGGTCCGGCACTCGTTGTTCTCGTCGTGAGCTTTCATTTTATAGGTGCGGTTGATGATCTTCTTGTACAGCGGATGCCGCACGCGGTCCTGAATGGCGACGACCACGGTCTTGTCCATTTTGTCGGACACGACCATGCCGATGCGCGCCTTGCGGGAGGGACGCCTGGCGGCGGGACCCGTTTCCGTCTTGTCCGCGGGAGCCTCGGCTTCGATCGCGGCGGGGGTTTCCGTCTCTGTCACAACGGGCGCTTCGACCGCGTTGTTCTCGATGGTCTCACTCATTCAGCGGCGGCCTCCTTCCGTTCGGAGATTTCTTTCTGGCGGATCAGCGTCATCACGCGCGCGATATCGCGCTTGGTGTCGCGGATACGGATGGGGTTTTCGAGCTGATTGGTGGCGTGCTGCATCCGCAGGTTGAACAAATCCTTTTTCAGGTCTGTGTACTTGCGGCTCAGCTCGGGGGAGGTAAGCTCCCTAAGCTCTGCGATCTTCATGCGCGGACGCCCCCTTCCGCCTGCCCGGCCAGGTCGGCCTTCGTGTAGAACTTGCACTTGACAGGCAGCTTATGCGCGGCAAGGCGCATGGCCTCGCGGGCGACCTCTTCGCTGACGCCGGCGATCTCGAACATCACGCGGCCCGGCTTGACGACGCTGACCCAATACTCGGGCGAACCCTTACCGGAACCCATGCGCGTCTCGGCGGGCTTTTCAGTGACCGGCTTGTCGGGGAAAATCTTGATCCATACCTGACCGCCGCGCTTGGTATAGCGCGTCATGGCGATACGCGCCGCCTCGATCTGGTTGCTGGTGATCCAGGAAGGCTCCAGCGCCACAAGGCCGTACTCGCCGTGGGAGATCAGGTTGCCGCGCGTGGCTTTGCCCTTCAGGCGGCCACGGTGTACGCGGCGGTATTTAACGCGTTTCGGTAAAAGCACTACCTGCTCCCTCCTCCTTCATTTTGCGGTGGACGGCCGCCGCCCGCGGGACGGGGTCCGCCCCCCGGTCTCGGCGGAAAGCCTCCGGGCCCGCCCGGGCCTCTGCGGTCGCCGCCACGGCCTCCGGGTCCTCCCGGGCCTCTGCGGTCGCCGCGGCCTCCGCGGTCACGGTCGCGGTCGCGCCGGTCGCGGCGCTCATCGCGGGGACGCGGAGCCTCGATCACGCGCGGCCCCATCCGAGACCCGACGGTCAGCACCTCGCCCTTGTAAATCCAAACCTTGACGCCGATGCGCCCGTAAGTGGTCTTGGCCTCGGCAAAGCCGTAGTCAATATCCGCGCGCAGGGTCTGCAGCGGAATGGTCCCCTCATGGTAATGCTCGCGGCGGGCGATTTCCGCGCCGCCCAGACGGCCCGACACGGCGGTCTTGATGCCCTTCACGGACGGGTCGCGCATGGAGCGCGCCATGGACTGCTTCATCGCGCGGCGGAAGGAGATGCGTTTTTCCAGCTGCTGGGCGATGTTCTCGGCCACCAGCTGCGCGCTGGCGTCGGGGCGTTTGACCTCCACGATGTTCAGCGCGACGGGCTTGCCGATCATCTTCTCGATATCGGCGCGGAGCTTTTCGATGTCGCTGCCGCTGCGCCCGATGACGACGCCGGGGCGCGCGCAATGCAGAAAGATGCGCACACGCGCCGAGTCGCGCTCGATCTCAATGCGCGGAATCCCCGCGGCATAGAGCTTTTTCTTCAGGAACGTGCGGATCTTATGATCCTCCACAATCAGGTCGCCGACCTTGTCGTCACGGGCATACCAGCGGGAGTCCCATCCTTTGATGATGCCGACGCGCAAACCGTGCGGATTGACTTTCTGACCCATAGACGGACCTCCCTTACTGGTCGCCGTCGCGCTCGGCGACGGTGACGGTGATGTGCGACGTGCGCTTGTTGATGCGGTTGGCGCGGCCCTTCGCGCGGGGCATAACACGTTTCTGGATGGGGCCGGCCCCGACAAGCACGGAGGAAACATACAGCTTCTCCCGGTCAAGCTCAAGGTTGTTCTCGGCGTTGGCGGATGCGCTGTCAAGCAGCTTCAGCAGCGGCTCGCAGGCCCCTCTCGGCGTATGAATCAAAATACCGCGCGCCGTTTTCAGATCCTTGCCCCGGATCAGGTCGACGACAATGGAAACCTTGCGCGGCGAGATGCGGACATACCGCATGTGGGCTATAGCTTGCATAAGGCTTCCTCCTATCTGGACGTTTTGCTGCCCGCGTGCCCTCTGAACAGGCGCGTGGGGGCAAACTCGCCGAGCTTGTGGCCGACCATGTCCTCGGTGATATAGACCGGCACATGCTTTCTGCCGTCATGGACGGCGATGGTGTGGCCGACAAACTGCGGGAAAATCGTGGACGCGCGGCTCCAGGTCTTGAGGACCTTCTTATCGCCCTTCGCGTTGAGCGCCTCGACGCGCTTGAGCAGCTCCGGCGCGACAAACGGCCCTTTCTTTACGGATCGGCTCATATCTCAAAACTCCTCCTATTTAACATTGCGGCGCTTGACAATGAACTTATCCGTCGGGTTGCGCTTTTTGCGGGTCTTGTAACCCAACGTCGGCTTGCCCCAGGGGGTGACCGGACCGGGGCGCCCGATGGGTGATTTGCCCTCGCCGCCGCCGTGCGGATGGTCGCAG
>WRLJ01000035.1 GCA_009777685.1 Oscillospiraceae bacterium
CGCCGGAGCGAACGACCAGTTCAAGCCGTTGTTGGTGATTATTGAATGGATAGCCGCTATATCACCGGGGTCAAGGATAAAAACAGGGGTAAACTCGTTGGCAACCGCCGCTGTCGGTATAAATACCACAGCCATTACCAACACCAGCGCGAGGGACAGAATGCGTTTTTTCATTTGAACCGACCGTCCTTTCAGGTTACTCTAAAAAGGTAGACCTTTTTAGAGCGGTGGTTCGGCCAGTACAACCTCGAAAAAAGGTGTTGTCATTTGCCCCAAAAGGTGCTATACTTGCTACAATCTGGTTGCCCTGACCATAAACAGGGAGGACTCTAAAAAGGTCTACCTTTACGGAGTCCCATCCCGGCGGAAACCCCTTGCCGTGCGGTGTTTTGGAGGTGGGGGATTTTTTTTGCGCGGAAATGGGGGAACGCGGCGCGATGTGGGCATCGCGCCCTACGATGGGGCGGTGCGGGAACCCTGGGTTCTCCTCCCGCCGCCTGCGGGCGGCACCCTCCTCTGGGAGGAGGGCAAGAACGAACCCGGAATTTTCGAGAAACCCCCTTGCCTCCCTCACAGAGGGAGGTGGCCGCCCAAAGGCGGCCGGAGGGAGGACTTGGGCGGGTCACACCCCTCCCCTGTCGCGCAAAATGGGGGCCACGGCGCGCCGGGGGCGGTCGCGCCCTACGGACGGTCGGGGGCGACCGTCCCTACAGGGTGTGTGAAATTACCCGGACCCCCCGCAAAAAAAGCCTTGCATTTTACTTTTACCTGTGGTATCATACTAAAGCGATTTTTCAACGGTGAAAGAGGTGAACCCCCAATGAAGGACGGTATCCATCCGAATTATCAGAGCACTACCATCCGCTGCGCGTGCGGCGAGGTGATCGAGACCGGTTCCACCCGCAAGGACATCCGCGTGGAAATCTGCTCGAAGTGCCATCCCTTTTTCACCGGCAAGCAGAAGCTGGTTGATTCCGGAGGACGGGTCGACCGGTTCCACAAAAAGTTCGGCATTGCCGCAAAGGGATAACCAAACCGACCCGCGCAGGGACAAACCCCTGGCGCGGGTCCGTTGTATTCTGAAATCAAGGAGGTCCGGACCATGACAAAAATCGAACCCGAAGCCATCAGCGGCAACCTGATCGACCGGATCGGGCGGCAGTGGATGCTGATCACCGCCGGAACACCCGATGGAGCCTTCAACACCATGACGGCCAGCTGGGGCGGCCTCGGCGTGATGTGGAACCGGCCCGCCGCGTTCTGCGTCGTGCGCCCCCAGCGCCATACGTTCGGCTTTATGGAGAAGGCCGGTCAGTATTCGCTGAGCTTCTACCCCGGGCAATACCGCGAGGCGCTGAATTTCTGCGGCACGCGCAGCGGGCGGGATACCGACAAGCCCGCCGGGGCCGGCCTGCGGCCCGTGCGCACGGAGGAGGGCGTATGGACCTTTGAGCAGGCGGAGCTTACCCTCTTATGCCGCAAGCTGTACGCGGACTTCCTCAAAGAGGAGCTTTTCACCGACCCCGCCGTTTCCGCCCAATGGTATCCGTCCAAAGATTACCACAAACTCTATATCGGCGTCATCGAGGCGGCCTATAGCAATTGCCAAGCGCTTCGGGATATGATATAATAGCGCCTGCGGCGGAAGAGCGCGTCAAGGGGCAATTCACTTGCCCCGTTCGCGCTTGACATAATATAATGCGCCTGCGGCGAAGAGCGCCCGTGACGCGCAATTCACTTGCGCGTCCGGCGCTTGACATGGTATAATCTTTTTTAAGGCGCGCCGATGGCGTCCCTTAAATTGACAGCTTGGAAACAGGGGAGTATACGATTGCGTCAGGTCGAAGGCCGCCGCGCGGTCGCGGAGGCGCTGCGGGCGGGGCATCCGCCGGATAAGGTCTATGCCCTGAAAGGCGCGGAGGGCCTGGGCGCTCTGCTCGGGCAGGCGCGCGCGAAGGGCGCGGTGATCGTGGAATGCGACCGCCGCCGCCTGGACGCCATGGCGCAGACGGCCAACCATCAGGGCGTGATCGCGCTGCTGGCGCCGGTGAGCTACGCGGAGACGGACGATCTGTTCCGCTTGGCGGAGGAGCGCGGCGAGCCGCCGCTGCTGGTGGTCTGCGACGGCGTGGAGGACGAGGGCAACCTCGGCGCGGTTATCCGCAGCGCGGAGGCGGCGGGCGCGCACGGGGTCATCGTCCCGAAGCGGCGCAGCGCGGGGCTGTCGCCGGTCACGGTCAGGGCCAGCGCCGGCGCGGCGGAGCATCTGCCGGTGGCCCGCGTGCCGGGCGTGCCGGCCTGCCTGCGGGCGCTGAAGGAGCGCGGCGTCTGGCTGTACGGCGCGGACGCGGCGGGAGACCGGAGCTTGTTTGACGCCGACCTCTCCGGCCCTTCGGCCATCATCGTCGGCGCGGAGGGGCGCGGCCTGAGCCGCCTGACGGCGGAGAGCTGTGATTTTCTTGTATCTATCCCGATGAGGGGCAAGGTCGGTTCGCTGAACGTATCCGCCGCCGCGGCGGTGATGCTGTACCAGGCCGTGCGATGCAGAAGATAAAAAACAGGAAAGGAAGATACCCATGCTGTACCGCAAATTCGGAAACACCGGCGTGGACATATCCGTGCTGGGGTTTGGCGCGATGCGCCTTCCGTCCGTGCATAAGGACGGAAAAAATGTCTTCGACTATGAGGAGAGCGCGCGGATGATGCTGCGCGCCTATGAGCTGGGCGTGAACTACTTCGACACCGCCCCGCTCTACTGCGACTGCGAGAGCGAGACCATCGTCGGGCGCGCCCTGAAGTCCATCCGGGACAAGGTGTACGTCTCCACCAAATACAGCGTCCGCAGCGCGCTGGGGAGCGATTTTCGCCAGGGGCTGGAGGCGTCGCTGAAGAAGCTGGATATGGAGTACATCGACTTTTACCACCTGTGGGGCATCAACTGGGAAACCTATGAAAACAGGCTGACGGCCCCGGGCGGCCCGCTGGAGGAAGCGCGGAAGGCCAAGGAGGAAGGGCTGATCCGGCACATTTCCTTCTCGTTCCACGACAAGGCCGAGAACATGGGGCGGCTGGCCGAAACCGGACAGTTTGAAACGGTGCTGGCCCAGTATAACCTGCTGGACCGCTCCCACGAGGAGGGCTTTGCCAGAGCGCACGCCCGCGGGCTGGGCACGGTGGTCATGGGGCCTGTCGGAGGCGGGCGGCTGGGCGTGCCGTCGGAGAAAATACGCTCGCTGATTCCGGGCGGGGCGCGCTCGAATCCGGAGCTGGCCCTGCGGTTTGTGCTGAGCAATCCCCATGTGAGCTGCGCGCTGTCGGGGATGTCCACGATGGAGCAGGTGGAGGAAAACTGCCGCGTGGCCGACCGGGGCGACGCGCTCAGCGCGGAGGAGCTGGAGGCGGTCAACGCGGCCGTGCGGGAGAACAAAAAGCTGGCCGACCTGTACTGCACCGGCTGTAAATATTGTATGCCCTGCCCGCAGGAGGTCAACATCGCGGTATGCTTCCAGCTGATGAATTACCACAGGGTATATGAGATTACAGACTACGCCAGAGCCGAGTATAAAAATATCGGGATGCCGTGGATGGCGGGCAAGAACGCCTCGTTCTGCAACGAATGCGGCGTGTGCGAGACGAAGTGCCCGCAAAAGCTGGCCATCCGCGACCAGCTGCGGGAAACGGACAAGGTATTGGGCGGGGGATGACGGCGTTCCCTTCTCCATTTCCAAAGAATTGTGGTGAATTGACATGGACTTCAGAAAAAAACGGCCCGGCGAGGATACGGCGGAGCTGGAGCAGATTAAGCAAATGATCCGTGACCTGCCGGAGGAAGACGGGGGTCCGGAGTATACGGTGGAGTCCATTATGGCGGAGGAGCGTTTTGCCGCGGTCACCCGCCGCGGGCGCTCTCCCGCGCCGGAGCCCTCTCCCGCGCCGCCGGACAGCCGGCCGCGGGCCGTCCGGTTTCCGGAGGACGAGCCGGAGGATTTTGATCCGTCGGGCGATACGCGGCGCATTGAAAAGATCGCCGAGGAGATGAGGTCGCTGGCCCGCGACGCCGGCTGGGCCGAACGCGCGGCCCACCGCGGGACGGAGCCCGTCTCCGGTCCGGAGGCGTCCTTTTCCGTCAAGATACGGGATTCGGACGCGGCCCCGGAACCGGAGGAAAACCTGTTCCTCAACGACGAGATGTTCAAGGACGCCTTCCGGCGCGCGGAACCCGCCGGGGGCGCGGCGGACACGGAGGACTCCTTCCGCGGGGAGGACTATGACGAGCCTTCGCCGCCGCGCTCGGCGCGCGATCTGCTGCAAGCGCTCAAGGACCACATCCGCAAGCCGCTGCCGCCGCTGGAGGCCATGCCGCAGCAGGCCTACGCCCGCGTCGCGCCATACGCGGCGTTCCTGAAGGCGCGGGCCTTCGCCGCGTTTGTGCTGGCCCTGCCGCTGCTGTACGCCGCGCTGGGGCCGCTGCTGGAGCTGCCAATGCCGGAGTGGCTGATTTACGCGCGCCAGCCGTACCGCTATCTGCTGATTACGGGCGTACTGCACGGTCTCATCATGCTGTGCGCCGTCGATGTCGTGGCGCGGGGCCTGAGCGACCTGTTCCACCTGCGTCCGGGACCGGAAACGCTGATCACCCTGGCCGGCGTGGCCACGCTGGCCCATACGCTGACGCTGCTGCTCCCGTCGTTTGAGCTGAGCGGCTATGCCGCCGCGGAGACATACACGGGATTTATCGGCTACACGCCGTACACCGCCGTTTCGGGCGTCGGGTTTTTCTTTGCGGTCTGGGCCGCGTACTACCAGTACGGCGCCTATCGCCGCACCTATAAGACCGCTATGGAGGCGGAGGAAGACCGCGCGCGCCTGATTACGCTGGAGGAGGACCTCTGGGACGGGATGGACGGCTATACCAAGCGCGAGGGAAGCCTGGAGGGCTTTGTCACGCGCACCGAGGCGCCCGACGTCGCGCGCCGCGCCGCTTCCCTGCTGGCGCCGCTGCTGATGGTGGCTTCTCTGGTGTTCGCCACCGTCTCCTCGGTTGGGCAGGGGCGGCCGGGGCATTTCTTCTGGGCGTGGTCGGCCATTTCGCTGGCCGCCGTGCCGCCGTGCGCGCTGTTTGTGTTCGCGCTGCCGTTCGCGCGTGTGGCAAAACGCCTGAGCGTCAAGGGAGGCGCGATCGCGGGCTGGACGGCCGCGCGGGAAATGAAGGGCGGGCAGTTTGCCGCCGCGCGCGACGAGGATTTTTTTCCGACGGAAATGGTCAGCTTAAACGGGCTGAAGATTTTCAACAACTACCCCTACGACAAAGTCACCTCCTATGCCGCCGCGATGCTGGAGACCTCCGGCAGCAGCCTGCGCCATGCCGTTCGGGAGCTGGTGCGCGGGCGGGAGGACCAGCTGCCGCCCATTGATCGGCTGGAGCATCATGAGGCGGGCGGCATCAGCGGCGAGGCCGGGCGGGACCGCGTGATGATGGGCACGTCGGATTTCATCCTCCACATGAGCATCCGGCTGCCGAGGGATCTGATCATCAAAAAGGCGGTCTATCTGATCGTCAATTCGGAATTGGCGGGCATATTCGCCGTCAACTATATCCCCTCGTCGGCGACGGAGGGCGCGGCGCTCAAGCTGGTGAAGAACGGGGTGACGCCGCTGATGGCGGTGCGGGACTTCAACATCACGCCGGCGCTGCTGAAAGAGAAATACACGCTCGACACGGACATCCTGGAGTATCCGCCCGTGGAGGACAGGCTCGCGCTGAGCGACAAAGGGCGTGACACGCTGGAACGCCCGTCGGCGTTCGTCACGCGGGACGGCCTCTCGCCGATTGCCGAATGCGTGATCGGCGCGGTCCGCCTGCGCCGCGTGGCGCGGATCAACCTGTGGATATCGCTGCTGTGTACGGCGGCCTCGGTATTGGGGATGTTTTACTTCACATACATCGGCACGGCGGACGCCGCGCTGTCGATTTTGCCGGGCAACGTAATGCTGTATTTCCTGATCTGGTGGATCCCAGGCTGGATCTGCAGCGCGGCGGCGCACCGGTATTGAGGAAAGGAAGAACATCCGATATGATCCAAGTCGCAATTTTGGGATACGGCGTGGTGGGGGCGGGCGTCGCGGAGCTGCTGACGCGGCCCGCCGGGCCGCTGCCGGCCGCGCTGCCGATGGAAAAGCCGGAGCTGGCCGCGGTGCTGGATATCCGCGAATTCCCCGAGTCACCGTGCGCGGGGCTGTTTGTCCGGGATTTCCAGGCCATTGAGCAAAATCCGGACATCCGCGTGGTCGCCGAGTGCATCGGCGGCGTGCGCGCGGCCTATGACTTTACCCTGCGCGCGCTGAGGGCGGGCAAGCATGTCGTCACCTCCAACAAGGAGCTGGTGGCGGAGCATGGCGCGGAGCTGATGGCCCTGGCCGCGCGCAAGCGCGTCAACTATCTGTTCGAGGCCGCCGTCGGCGGCGGCATCCCCATCATCGGCCCGCTGAGCCGCGATCTGGCGGCCAACCGGATCAGCGAGGTCTGCGGCATATTGAACGGCACGACCAACTATATATTAACGCGGATGCGGGAGAGCGGCCTGTCGATGCTAGAGGCGCTGGACGAGGCCGGGGAAAAGGGCTATGCCGAGGCTGACCCCACCGACGACGTCGAGGGCAAGGACGCCTGCCGCAAGATCGCGATTCTGGCCAGCCTGGCGTTCGGGCGTCATATATACCCCAATTATGTCCCCACGCACGGCATCAGTTATATCACACGCGCGCAGATGGAGGCCGCCGGAAAGGCCGGCGGGGCCGTCAAGTTAATCGGGCGCGCGCGGGTCCTGCCCGACGGGCGGGTCAGCGTTCTGGTCGCGCCGCATGTGGTGGACGCGGGCCACCCCCTGCACGGCGTGAACGGCGTGAACAACGCGGTGCTGGTGCGCGGAGACGCGGTGGGCGACGTGCTGTTCTGCGGGCGCGGGGCGGGGCGGGAGCCCACGGCCTCGGCGGTGATGGGGGACATCTACCGCTGCGCGGCGCACCCCGGCGGGTGCGGCTATACCGGCTGGCAGGACACCGGCGGCGATATTACCGCCGAATGGCCGGAGGAACCGGAGCTGTTCCACTTCCCCGACGGCACGGAAATGCCGAGACTGACGGCGGAATAGAAAGAGGGAGTAACCTTGCTGGTTGTACAGAAATTCGGAGGCAGCTCGCTGGCGGACGCGGACCGTATCCGCCACGTGGCCGGAATCATCGCAAACGAATACAGGCAGGGCCACGAGGTTGTGGCGGTCCTGAGCGCGCAAGGCGACACGACCGACGAGCTGGAGGCCAGGGGCTATGAGCTCAACCCCAAGGCGTCGCGGCGTGAAATGGACGCCCTGCTCTCCTGCGGGGAGAGCATGTCCATCGCGCTGATGGCGATGGCCCTGGAGGCGCTGGGCTTGCCCGTGATTTCGCTGACGGGCAGGCAGGCGGGCTTTTTGACGGACTCGCAGTACGCCAACGCGCGCATCAAGTCCATCGACCCGGAGCGGATGCGAACGGAGCTGGACAAGCGCAACATCGTGCTGCTGGCGGGCTTTCAGGGCTATAACCGCTACGACGACGTGACCACGCTGGGCCGCGGCGGCTCGAACACCTCGGCGGTCGCGGCGGCGGCGGCCCTGAAGGCGGACCTCTGCCGCAACTACACGGACGTCGACGGCGTCTACACGGCCGACCCGCGGATCGTTCCGGACGCGCGCAAGCTGGCGGAGATCACCTACGACGAAATGCTGGAGCTGGCTTCCCTGGGCGCGAACATTCTGCATAACCGCAGCGTGGAAATGGCCAAGCGCTTCAACGTGCCGCTGGAGGTTCTGTCCAGCTTTACCCCGGATGTGCCGGGAACGAAGATAACGGAGGTTACGAAAATGGAAAAAATGCAGGTTTCCGGCGTGGCGCGGGATAACGATGTGGCGCGCGTTTCCCTTGTGAATCTGGAGGACCGCCCCGGCATAGCGGCGCGGATTTTTTCACTGCTGGCCAAGGCCAAGGTCAACGTGGACATCATCCTGCAGTCCATCGGGCGCGACGATACCAAGGATATCAGCTTCACCGTCAGCCTGAAAAATCTGGATGCCGGCCTGCGTATTCTGCGCGAGCATCAGGAGCAGATCGGCTTTCAGGACCTGGTCGTTTCCGATTCGGTCAGCAAGGTCTCGATGGTCGGGGCCGGAATGGTCAACAACCCCGGCGTGGCGGCGCGGATGTTCGAGGCTCTCTCCGACGCGGGCATCAACATCCAGATGATCTCGACCAGCGAGATCAAGGTCAGCGTGCTGATCGACAAGGCCGACGCCGACCGCGCCGTCAGGGCGGTGCATGACCGGTTTTTCGGGGAAGTGTAGTACAATGTAAAATCTAAAACATGACATCTATGCAGGGACGCTATATATGGCGTCCGCGGGCGTCCGGGACGGCCGCCCCTGCAATCGGCATAAACCTTTAGATGTTACGGCGTAGTAGTTTGTGATTTGATTAACCAGAGGAAGCACCTATGCGTGTGGATCGGGGACGTTTTGCGGGACGCGGAGGGCCGCGTCCCCTACCACCGTCATTGCGGGCTTGCCCCGCAATCTCCCGGGGGAGGCCAATCGCCAATCTGGAGGGGATTGCGGGTCAAGCCCGCAATGACGAAACCGGGGGTTTCCGCACACGCCATGCGTAGGGCGCGACGACCTCGGCGCGCCGTGGTTGCCCATTTTACACGTTGGGAAACATCCTACAACACAGCATTTGTACATCACACAACGCGCCGGGGGAACCATTCCCCCGGCGCGTTGCGTTGCAATACCCCGAAACCGCACCCTACGCATGGGCGGGGCGCAAACCACGGCACGGCAAAAAATATTTTTCAAAACCCTGTAACATTTACCATCCCTCGCGTGTTATATCAGTAGAGGCTGACAAGCCCCGCCGCAAACGAAAGGAGGACAACCCCGTGAAAAAACTCACCCCGCTCCTCGCCGCGCTGCTGCTGCTGACCGCCTGCGGCGGAAATACCGGCAACCCGGAGCCGACGCCAACGTCAGCGCCGGAGCCGTCTTCGGCAGCCCATACGCCTGCCGGGCCGGTCAATCCGGACGAGTACGGCGACTATTTTGTCTATCCGCTGGATTTTGAGAGGGCGCTCAGTTTTACGCTGGATGAGGACGGGATCGTGTATCTGCCGGACCTGGAAAGCTCTGAACCAGGCGTCAGCATCGTCAAAGCCTATGGCTTTGACGGCGGCGAGCTGGAACCGCATACCATTTCCGTGTTCGGCGTCTCTACCCTCTGCGCGGGCGGCGGAAAGCTGTTTTTTACCGCGCCCACCTCCTCGCCCTCCGTCAGCGCGCTGTACAGCTATGACTTGCAAACCGGGAAAACCGAGGAGCTTATGGTTCTCGAAAGATTCAGCAGAGTGAAAAAAACCGCGTATTGGGAGCATACGGTGTACATCCTCGCCATTGACCCCGCGTATGACAGCAAGGAAGGCTTTTGGGACCCGGCGGCGGACATCCGGTATTCGTATGACGGAACCATTCTCGCCGCTTACCATGCCTCGGAGGGACGCCTGGAAACGGTCTATGACGGAAAGTTGGAGAATTTCGCCGTGACGCCGGAGGGGAAACTTCTGCTGTACGCCTACGACGGCGCGGCGGATCTCTATTTCCAGGAGCTTGACCCGGCGGATGGGTTTTCGCTTGGACCGATACTCTACCGGAAAATCCATTCATTGAGCAGCTTTGCCGCGGACGGCCAAGGCGTTATCTATGGGGGGATGAATGAGTCGTCCCTGTGGTCCCTCAAATATTGGCCGCTGGCGGAGGAGGCCGGCGTTTCTGAAATGACGGCCGGCACAAGGATGAGCCTGGTGATGGCGGACAGCCTTCTGTATTACAATGGATTTACCTTTCTCCTGCGGGACAATCAACTCCAGCGGTACAAAAACGCCGCGTTTATCAAAGACAATCCCGCCATTCGGGTCATATCGGCGGGATTTTACGGGGAAAACATTTCCGCCGAGGGGTACAACGTCAGCCATGCGCAGATCAGCAGGGATGAGTTCGCGCTCACCGTGCTGTCGCGCGATCAAACGTATGATATATGCTACGTGCCGTCCTGGCTGCACTTTGCCGAAAACATCAAAACCCAGGGGTCGTTCTATCCGCTCAACGAGGTTCCGGGTGTGCGGGAATGGATCGGCGCTTGCTTTCCCTTTATCCAAGACGCGGCCACGGATGAAGACGGGAATATATGGATGATTCCGGTTATGGTCGAAGTGGACGCGATTTTGTATAACGGGGAGAATTGCCGGGAAGCGGGGCTGGATTTCGCGGGCGCGGCCACGGCGGCGGACATCATTGAAAATGTGAGACGGGCGGCGGCCTACAGTACCGGAAACTCAAATTACCGCTTTATCCCGGAACGGCTGCTGCAAAGAAGCGTCACCAAGTATCTGCGGAACAACAGCTCCCTGGATACGCCGGAGTTCCGTCAAATGGCGGAGTCTCTGAAAGGGTTTTTGCAGGAGAACACGTCTTGGGGCAGCCCCGGATTTCCAGACCCTTCCGGCGCAGGCTATTTGTTCGACAATTTCATCCTGCTGGATACGCCCGGCCTGATTGACCGGGACGACTTATCTCTGATGCCGGTCACAGGCGCGGACGGCGTCCCGAACTCGGCGCAAGCCCTGATTCTCTGCGTCAATCCCTATTCCGGCAATCTCGCGGCGGCGCTTGAATATGTCTCGGCGGTTTGCGCGCACCTGCTGGCCCAGCAAAACACGGGTATGCTTGCGGACCCCTCCGCATACACCGACTCCGGGTACATGCGCCAATTCTACGCCTTGCACGCGAACAGCGTGATTGACTTCAACCTCTCCGACGAGGTATTCGCCGACGACTTCGACCGCTACCTGCGCGACGAGATCAGCCTGGACACGCTGATCTGGGAAGCGGGGCGGAAGCTGGCGATGTACCGGGGGGAGTAGGGCGGACGGACGCGGGAACGCCATGCAGCGGCAAATTCTCTGTAGGGGACGCAGCCCTCTGCGTCCCGCAAAATGTCCCTAACGCACCCGGCGCGGGTAACGCGGCAAACACGCGCGGGGGGTAGCGCGGCAAACACACGCGCGGGGCCACAACGGCACATCCCGTATTGGCCGGATAATGGAAACACGGCGCGCCGGGGGCGTCGCGCCCTACAGGTCATAAGGGGGATAGGATA
>WRLJ01000036.1 GCA_009777685.1 Oscillospiraceae bacterium
ACGTACGCGCCCTCGAGGGAAACCAGATCGCCCGCGCGCGCGCCGTCCAGCACCGAACGCTCTATCCGCGCCCGGCGCCCGACGCGCGTGCCCGCGCTGAGCATGGCGTATGGGCCCAGCACCGTGCCGGCGCCGATCTCGCACCCCAGCCCGATGAAGACGGGCGGGCGCAGCTCCACGCCGGGCGGGACCGTCTCCGCGCGCGGCGGAAGGGTTAGCCTTGCCTTGCCGTCCAGCAGGTCCGCGCAGCAGCGCATATACGCCCCGGGGCCGCCGACGTCGCACCAGTAGCCGCGCGCCTCCGCCGCGTACAGCGCCATGCCGCGCTCCAGCATCTTCGGAAACAGGCCGCGCGCAAAGTCAAACTCCGTGTCCTCCGGCACCAGCTCCAGCACACGCGGGGACAGGATATATATGCCCGTGTTGACAAGATTGGAAAACACCTGTTCCCACGAAGGCTTTTCGATAAAACGCCTCACGCGCCCGCAGGCGTCGGTCATCACAAGGCCGTACTCCAGCGGCTCCGGCTGGCGCGAGAGCAGAATCGTGGCGTCGGCCGCCATGCCGTGGTGGAGGTGCAGGGCCTCGCTGAGATCGAAATCCGTCACCGCGTCGCCGCTGAGTACGGCAAACGCGCCGCATCCGGCCACGTGTTCGGCGCAGGCGCGCACCGCGCCCGCCGTGCCCAGCGGCTGGTTTTCCACGCTGTAGCTCAGGCGCACGCCGTAGTCCGCGCCGTCTCCGAACGCGTCGATGATTTTCTGCGGCAGGGTTCTCAGGGTGGCGCGCACGTCGGTAAAGCCGTGCCGCGCCAGCAGCTCCAGACTGTACGCCATGATCGGCTTGCCCAAAATACGCGCCAGCGGCTTGGGCTGCTCCGCGCTGATCGGCCTCAGCCGCGTGCCTTCGCCCCCCGCCAGCAGGACCGCCTTCAAACCGGACACCAGGACCCCCCCCATTGCTTACGGCGGCAGGCTGATGGCCTTGCCGCCGCAGGTTTGGGTTCAGTATGCCCGGAATGGGGACGGGTTATGAATGAGGGGGGGGGGCTTTCCCCCGGACACGGCACGCCGTCCGTAGGGCGCGATGCCCACATCGCGCCGTGTTTCCCCATTGCGCGCGCCCGGGGAAACGCGGACGCCATATATGGCGTCCCTACACAGAGGTCATGTTTTAGATTTTACATTGTACGACAAAGATGTCTGTTTGTTAGGGCAGTTCCCTGTGGAGACAGCAAAGAAAGTGCAAGGGTATGGCCGGGAAGAACAAAGAAGACAAAAAGAGAGAAAACCTGAAACCGAGGCCAGGACAGCCCAGACAAGACCCTTACGGTAAACAGTAGTGCCTTCCCGCAAGCAAAACCCCCGTATTTCCCGCGAGAGGGCCTGGGGGACTGCCAAGTCCCCCAGTGGGGGGTCCGGGGGAGACCTCCCCCGGGAATGCCTGAAGACTACCCAAACCAACAGCCGCACGGGCAAACGGTGAAAACCGTTCCCCGAAGTTTGCAGATAACCCTGCGGGACGCCGAGGTCTGCGTCCCCTACATATACGTTATGTTTTAGATTTTACCTTGTACTAAACCCGCGAAAAGGTCAAAATCTCCTCCGCGTCAAGCCAAAGCTGAACGGCCTCCGCGCTGAGCCGCGCGGCGTACAGGACGCCGTAGCGCTCGGGAAACGCCGACGTCAGGGCGAAGTCGGGACCGGATATCGGCTCGAAACGGTGCGCCGCGCCGCCGATATGGGCGGTAAAGGCGCCGTTTTCGTACACCAGTGAAAGTTCCGCGCCGCAGGGATGGCGGTACAGGCCCGCGTAAGCATCGGGAGAGCCGGGCAGCGGCTGGGCGTCCCGCGCGCGCTCGCGAAGCCCGGCGCGCAGCTCGCGCTGCGGGAGGGAGACCTGCTGGCGGTACTGCCGGAACACCCGAAGCCATTCCACCCGGTTCAGATCCAGCAGCCGGTCGGCAAACAGGTAGCTGAGCGGCGTAAGCCGGCCGGCGCCGCCGGAGTTGGACAGCAAAGCCCAGCCCAGCCCCTGTTCGGGCAGGAAGGTCAGGCATACGTTGAAGCCGTCGAACGCGCCGCCGCAGGTGAACACTTTGTGCCCGCGGTAGTCCTCCGCGCGCCAGCCGCCGGCGGAAAACACGCGGACGTCCTCGCGCAGGGCGCGCCGCGGGATGCCCCGTACCGGCTGGAGCAGCAGGGATATGCTTTCCGCGCTGATCAGCGGTTTTCCCTTGCGCAGCCAGAACGAAAGCCACGCGGCCAGATCCGCCGGCGCGGCCATCAGGCCGCAGGCGGGCCACAGCCCGTCCGGCACGTCCGGCGTCACGGAGCCCGTGCCGTCCGGCAGGGTGACATATCCGGCCGCCGCGTAGCCGCCGGGCGTCCCGAAGCCCGCGCCGGCCATGCCCAGCGGCTCGAACAGGCGCGCGCGCGCCAGCTCCGCGTAAGCCGTTCCGCTCACGCGCTCAATGACCAGGCCCAGCAGGGCATAGCCGAACGCGCAATAGCCGTATCTCTGACGGGGCGGGCAGACGCTGTCGGTCTCCGCGAAAAAGCGCAGTATCTCCGCCGGCCCGACGGCGCGGCCCCGGCAGAGGAAGCCGGAGTCGCGCAGGCCGGTCTGGTGGCCCATCACGTCGCGGAGCGTCAGGGTCCGGGCCGCCCGCGCGTCCTTCAGGCGGAATTCGGGGATATGACGGCTCACGGGGTCGTCAAAGGACAGCCGCCCCTCGTCGCGCAGCAGCGCCAGCAGAGCCGCTGTGACCGACGCCGCGGCCGGACCCGCGTGATAAACGGTGTAGGGCGAGGCGACGGCCCCGGTTTCCTTGCGGGCCGTTCCGAGGGTCTGGAAATCCAGCAGCCCCTCCCGGCAGGCCAGCGCCCAGCTCAAGCCGACCAGGCGGAGCTTCGGGAACATAACCCGCAGCCGCGCCTTCATCCGCAGACGGACAAACGGACGATGCTTCATCGAAAACCTCCCCGGCGGCATTCCCGCCGCTTGTGTATCCTTATCAGGTCTCATTCTTCGGTCCCTTCTGTTCCCTGTCTATTGTATCATTATAGATTAACCGTATCCATATTTCAATTCCCATTGCCAACGCCCCCGGGTTGTGATACACTTACCCATTATATAAGCTCGACAAACCCTCCCGAAAAGGAAGTGGGCGGATTGCAGACCAACCCCGTGTGGGATGTCCGGCTGCGGCAGCCGGAGGACGCGGCGCGGCTGACGGAGGCGGGGATTCCGTATCTGAACGCGCTGGCGCTGGCGGCGCGCGGCGTCACGGCGCCCGAGGAGGCGCCGGCCTTTATGGACGGCGGCGGGACGCTTCACGACCCGCTGCTGCTGCCCGACATGGATAAAGCGGCCGCGCGCATCCGCGCCGCCGTTCAAAACGGTGAGACGATCGCCGTGTACGGCGATTACGACGTGGACGGCGTAACGTCTACCGTTCTGCTGTATGAACAGCTGACCGCTATGGGGGCCAGGGTCATACGGTATATCCCCGACCGCCTCAGCGACGGGCACGGCCTGCGGGAGGATCGGCTGGCCTGGCTGAAAGCCGGCGGAGCCTCGCTGGCCGTGACCGTGGACACCGGCATTTCCGCCGTGCGGGAAGCGCGGTATGCCGCGGAGCTGGGCCTGGATTTGATCATCACCGACCACCACGAATGCACGGGCGGCGTTCTGCCGGACGCGCTGGCCGTCGTGGACCCGAAGCGGCCGGACAGCGCCTACCCGTTCGCGGGGCTGGCCGGCGTGGGCGTGGCCTTCAAGCTGGCCTGCGCCCTTGAGGGCAACGAGGCGGAGGCCCTGCGGCGGTATGGAGACCTTGTGGCGCTGGGGACCGTGGCGGACGTCGCGCCGCTGACGGATGAGAACCGCGCGCTGGTGCGGGCGGGGCTGGAACGCCTCGCGGACTCCCCCCGGCCCGGATTGCGCGCGCTGATGCGGGAAACGGGCTGCGAGGGCCGCGTCACGGCCCGTGCGGTGGCCTTCAAGCTGGCGCCCCGGCTGAACGCCGCGGGGCGCATGGACCGCGCGGACGCGGCGGTGGAGCTGCTGCTGTGCGCCGGCGCGGAGGAGGCGGAGCGTCTGGCGGTCTTGCTGGGGGAGCTGAACCTGACGCGGAAAAGCATCGCGGGGGACGTGCTGCGGCAGGCTCTGAGCCGGCTTCGGGAGCTGGGGCCGGAGGCCGTGCGGTACGCTGCCGTGCTGGAGGGCGAGGGCTGGCACGAGGGCGTGACCGGCATCGTCGCCGGACAGCTGGTGGAGCAGACGGGCGTGCCGGTGTTCCTGATTAGCCTGACCGACGGCCCGTACGCAAAGGGGAGCGCGCGCGCCGTGCCGCCTGAGCGGCGGACGGGAGGCGGCGTGAACCTCGCCGAAGCGCTGGCCGCCTGCGGAGAGCTGCTGGACACCCACGGCGGGCACGATCTGGCCGCCGGCTTCCGCGTGCGGCGCGAGAACATCCCCGCTTTGCGCCAGGCGCTGACCGCGTTCTGCCGCGAGGCGGCGGAAACGGAGGCCGGACCCGCGCCGGCGTGCGTCGCTGACGCCGTGGCGGACCCAGAGCGCGTGACTCTGGAGACGGTGCGCGCGCTGGAGCGGATGGAGCCGTTCGGGGCCGGAAATCCGGAGCCGCTGTTCGTGTTTGAGGATGTGCTGATCCGCGGCGTGGAGCCGCTGAAAAACGGGGCGCATACACGGCTGACGCTGGACGCGGGCGGGCAGGTGTTTTCCGCCGTCTGGTTCGGGATGCGCCCGGAGCGGATGGGCGTCGGGCGGGACGAGCTGGCGGACGCCGCCTTCACCCCCGGCATCAACTGCTTCCGCGGCCGGGAGAGCGTGCAGCTGCAGATGCGCGCCATCCGCCCCTCCCGGGAGCAGACGCGCATCGACGCCGGGCAGTGGGACGCCTACAACCGTTTCTGCGGGGGCGGCGCGGACCTCACGGCGGGACAGGCCGCCCTGCTGCGTCCCTCGCGGCATCACATGGGTCTGGTGTGGCGTTCTCTGGCCGCTCTGGAGAGCCTGGAGGCCGAACCCGCCGCGCTGGCCCGCGCTTTGGGCGGCGGACATCTCCGCCGTTTGCCGGTCGGCATGGTCTGGGTAACGCTGGACGTGTTCGCGGAGTATGATTTAATAGACTTGAAAAAGGGCCCGCTCTGGTATGCCGGGGCGGGGAAGCAGGCGGTGAAAACCGATATCGAGGGCTCCAGGATACTGGCGGCGCTGGACAGGCTGATCTGAAGAGAAACAAAAGACAGGGCAGGAGGTGATCCGGTATGGAATCCGATTACAGGGCCATTTTGGAAACGCGGTATCAATCGCTGATATCCGCCCTGCGCGAATATATGCCGGCGTTGGACGAAAAGCGTCTGCTGGACGCCTTTGAGTTTGCCGCCGCCGCGCACAGCGGCCAGTTCCGCCGCTCCGGCGAGCCATACGTCATCCATCCCGTGGAGGTCGCGCTGATCATCGTGGGCATGAATATGGACCTGGATTCCGTGATCGCCGCGCTGCTGCATGACGTGCTGGAGGATACGCGGCATACCTTCGCGGATATCCGGGACCGTTTCGGCCTTCCGGTCGCCGAGCTGGTGGAGGGCGTGACCAAGCTGACGCGCGTCCACTATGCCTCCAAAGAGGACGAGCAGATGGAAAATCTGCGCAAGATGTTTCTGGCGATGGCCCGGGACATCCGCGTGATCGTGGTCAAAATTGCCGACCGCCTGCACAATATGCGGACCATCGCGTATATGACGGAACGGCGCAGGAAGGAAATCTCGCAGGAGACCATGGAGATTTACGCCCCGCTGGCGCACCGGCTGGGGATGCAGCGCATCAAATGGGAGCTGGAGGACGTCGCGCTGCTGGAGCTGGACCCGTTCGGCTACACCGAAATCACGCGGGAGATGGAGACCCTCCAGCACACGCACATCGCGTTTTTGAGCCAAATCCGCGAGCAAATCGAGGCCAGGCTGCACAAGGAGAACATCCCCGGCGCGCATATCGAAAGCCGCGTCAAGCACATCTACAGCCTGTACCGCAAGATGATGGGCCAGAACAAAAAGCTACCGGAAATCTATGACCTGTACGCGGTGCGCATCATCGTGGACGACGCGCCGGAGTGCTACAATGTGCTGGGCATCATGCACGACGAGTACAAGTCCATTCCCGGGCGTTTCAAGGACTATATTTCCACGCCGAAGCCGAACATGTACCAAAGCCTGCATACCACCGTCATCGGCAAAGAGGGCCAGCCGTTTGAAATCCAGATTCGCACCTGGCACATGCACCGGACGGCGGAGTTCGGCATCGCGGCCCACTGGCGGTATAAGCAGGGGCTGAAGGACGCGGTCCAGCCGCCGCTGTCCGAGGAGACGCATCTGGAATGGGTGCGCGGCCTGCTGGAAAGCCAGCAGGACACCGAGGCGGAGGAATTCATCCGGGGCATCAAGCACGAAATGTTCGCCGACGAGGTCTTTGTGCTGACGCCGCGCGGCGACGTCATCAGCCTGCCGGCGGGCGCGGGGCCGGTGGACTTCGCGTACGCCATCCACTCGGAGGTCGGCAACAAGCTCTCCGGCGCGAAGGTCAACGGGCGCATCGTGCCGCTGGACTACAAGCTGGAAAGCGGCGAGGTGACGGAAATCCTCACAAGCAACGCCCACGGCCCGTCGCGGGACTGGATCAAGCTGGTCAAGACGAGCATGGCCCGCAACAAGATCAAGCAGTGGTTTAAGAAGGAACGCCGCGAGGAAAACATCCAGCAGGGCCGCGCGGAGCTGGAGCGCGAGCTGAAACGCGCCGGTATCGCCATGAGCGCGGTCATGCACGAGGATATTTTGACCCCCTCGCTGAAAAAGCTGTCGTTCGGCACGCCGGACGATATGCTGGCGGCGGTCGGCTACGGCGGCGTATCGGTGCGCCGCGTGCTGAGCCGTTTCCGCGAGGAGCTGACGCGCCAGGCCCGCCTGCGCGCCACCGACGAGAGCGTGACGGAGCAGGTGGCGGCGGCGGCGCAGGCGCGCAAGCCGAAAAAGGCGATCTCCGGCGTGATCGTGGACGAGCTGGACAATTGCCAGATCAAGTTTGCCCGCTGCTGCGCGCCGGTCCCGGGCGACCACATCGAGGGCTATGTGACGCGCGGCTCCGGGGTCAGCATCCACCGGAGCGACTGCCCGAACATCCATGACGCCCTGCGCAAGGAAACGGGACGCCGCGTGAGCGTGTCCTGGGCGGATACGATCTACGACAGCTATGAGTCGGGATTGGCGATCCATTGCAGCGACAGGACCGGGCTGGTCGTGGATGTGATGAACGCGCTGGGCGGCTTTAAGACCAAGGTCAGCAGCCTGCACGCGCGCATCGTCGGCGACGGCGACACTCTGGTCACCCTGCGCCTGGAGGTCACGGACCTGGACCAGCTGACGCATATCATCAACCGCATCACGCAGATTCCCAATGTCAAGGATATCCAGAGGAAAGAAGTATGAAAATCGTGCTGACCCGCGTGAAGAACGCGAGCGTCGAGGCGGACGGGCGGCCCGCCGGCTCCATCGGAACGGGCTTTTTGATTCTGCTGGGCGTGGAGACCGCGGATACGGAGGCCGACGCGGAATACTGCGCCGACCGCGTCTGCGGGCTGCGCGTGTTTGAGGATGCGGCGGGAAAGATGAACGTCTCCCCGTCGGACGCCGGCGCGGAGCTTCTGGTCATCAGCCAGTTTACCCTGTGCGCCGATATCTCCAAGCGCCGCCCCGGGTTTACGGGCGCGGCGAGGCCCGATCAGGCCGTCCCGCTGTACGAGCGGTTTATGGCGCTGTGCCGCGAACGGGGCTTTGCGGTCCAAAGCGGGGTGTTCGGCGCGGACATGCAGGTGTTCTCGCAAAACGACGGCCCGGTGACGATTTGGATCGACTCGAAAAGCCGCTGAACGCTAACGCCGCGCGGCGCGGAGAGAAAGGAATGAAGCAACATGCTGAGCATCTCCTCCCTGACCCTGGGCATCGTCGCCACCAACTGTTACATCGTCACGGACACGGACGCCGGAGAGACGGCCCTCATCGACCCCGGCGACAGGGCCGGGGCCATTCTGGAGCGCGTCAGGGCGGACCGTCTGGAGGTGCGCTATATTTTCCTCACGCACGGGCACTTCGACCATATCCTCGCCATGGAGGAGGTGCGCCGCGCGACGGGAGCGGCGTGCGTCATCCATGAGGCCGACGCGGCGTATCTGAGCGATCCCGCTCTCAGCTCGCCCTTCGGGCGTACCGGCGCCCAAAGCGCAAAGGCGGATATTTTGACGCGGGAAGGCGAAGCCTTTGCGCTGGGCGCGTATCGCTTTGAGGTTTTGCATACGCCGGGACATACGCCGGGCAGCGTGTGCCTGCGCGTCATGACGCCGGGCGGGGAGCGGGACGGCGCGCTGTTCACGGGCGATACGCTCTTTGAGGATGATTGCGGGCGGTGCGACCTGCCCGGCGGCGACTACGGCGCGATGCTGGCTTCCCTGCGCCGTCTGGCGGCGCTGGAGGGGGACTACGCCGTCTATCCGGGTCACGACGTCAGCACGACCCTGAGCCGCGAGCGGGAGGGTAACGTCAATATGCGGGAGGCTCTGGCGGGGTGCTGAGGCTCACCCTGCGCGGCCTGAGCCGCAAGTCCGCCGCCGAGCAGGCGGCGCTGAACTACTTTCCGCCCGATGCGGAGGGCGAGGTCTCGTCGTATCTCGGCGCGGGACGGGAATGGCTGGCCGCCTCGGCGAGGATCACTCTGGCGGACGGGCGGACGGGCCGCGGAACGGCGCGGCGGAAGGTGTCCCGGGGCGGCACGGTGAAGGACCGGGACGAATGTGTGCGCCGCAGTATTTACCGGGCCGCCCTGCCGCTGCTGCCGGAGCCTCCGCCGTGGGGCTCGCTGACGGGCATCCGGCCCGCCGGGCTGGCGGCGGGGCTGTCGGAGACGCAAGCCGGCGCGGCGCGGATATTGGAGCGAAAATATCACGTTGAGCCGGAGCGGGCGCGTCTGGCGGCGGAGTGCGCGGGCGCGGCGCGGGAGGAACGGGCGCGGTTGGGGCCGCGCGATATCGCGCTGTACGCCGGCATCCCGTTTTGCCCCTCGCGGTGCGCCTACTGCTCGTTTGTCTCCTCCGACGCCTCGCGGGCGCGCCGGTTGATCGGGCCGTTCGTCGGGCGGCTGCTGGAGGAGATCGCGCTGGCGGGCCACGCGGCGGCGGAGCTGGGACTGCGCCCGGTGACGCTGTATATCGGCGGCGGCACGCCGACCGTGCTGGAGCCGGACGATCTGCGGCGCGTGCTGGAGGCCTTGGAGGCCGCGTTCGGGACGGAGCGCTGCACCGAAATCACGGTGGAGGCCGGGCGGCCCGACACGGTCACGGCGGAGAAGCTGGCCGTCCTGCGCGCGCGCGGCGTCACCCGCGTCAGCGTAAACCCGCAGAGTATGCGCGACGGCGTTCTGGAGGCCATCGGGCGCGGCCACACGGCGGCGCAGACGCGCGGCGCGTTCGCGCTGGCGCGGGCGGCGGGGTTCCGCACGCTGAACGCCGACCTGATCGCCGGACTGCCCGGCGACACGCCGGAGGGCTTTGCCGCAAGTCTGGAGGAAACGCTCGCGTTCGGGCCGGAAAACCTGACGGTTCACACCCTGGCGCTGAAAAAGGGCGCGGCGGTCTGGAAGAGCGGGGGCGGTTCCCGCCCGGACGCGGGGGCTGTGCGCCGGATGCTGGACGGCGCTTACGCCCGCCTGCGCGGGGCGGGGTACAGGCCGTATTATCTCTATCGCCAGAAATTCATGGCCGGGGGCTTTGAAAACACCGGCTGGACCCTGCCGGGGCACGAAAACCGCTATAATCTTCACATGATGGAGGAGCTGGCCACGGTGCTGGCCGTAGGCTCCGGCGTGAGCAAAATTGTGCGCCCGACCGGCGACCCGGACGCCCCCCGGCGGATCGGCCGTATAGCAAATTGCAAATTCCCCTTGGAATATCTCGAGAAACGTGATAAGATAGATAAAAATCTTCATCAATTCAAAGCACTTTGGGAAGGAATGACAACCAGCGGATGAGCTTATCTTTTGAATTCGACGAGATCAACCGCCGCGCCGCCGCCGATCCGCGCGGGTTTTTGGCCGAGTGCGACGCGCAGCTGTATACGCGCCTGGCGATGGCGACGGCGCGGATCGCGGAGCGTTCCGCGGAAAGCCCCATCGTTCTGCTGGCGGGTCCCTCCGGCTCCGGCAAGACGACGACGGCCAACAAGCTGGCCGAAGGCCTGAGGATGATCGGCATCGGGGCGCATGTGATCTCGATGGACGATTACTATCTGACCGTCACGGAGGAAACCCACAAGAGGGACGAAAACGGGAACTTGGACTATGAGACCCCGGATATTCTGGACCTGCCGCTGATGCGGGCGCATTTCAAGGAGCTGGAGAAGGGCCGCGAGGTGCCGGTGCCGCGCTTTGACTTTACGCGGCAGGCGCGTTCCGAAACGACTCACCCCCTGCGCTTGCGCCGCGGCGAGGTGGCCGTCTTCGAGGGCATCCACGCGCTGAACCCCGCCCTGCTGGACGGAGGGGTTCACGCCACGCGCGTTTATGTCTCCGCGCGCAGCAACGTCCGCCGGGACGGAAGCATATATTTCAAGGGGACCTGGCTCCGCCTGACGCGCCGCACCATCCGCGACGAGAATTTCCGCGGCGCTTCCGCCGCGCTGACCTTCTCGCTCTGGGCCGGTGTGCGCCGGGGGGAAAAGAAATACATCTCCCCCTACAAGGGGCTGGCCGATATTATCATCGACACCGCCCTGAACTACGAGCCCTGTCTGCTGCGCGATACGGCGCTGCCGCTGCTGCGCGGCGTGCCCGACGTCGAGCGCGCCGCCGAAATCCGTGAGATCGCGCCGAAGCTGGAGTCCTTCACCCCCCTCCCGCTGGATTATCTGAGCCAAAAGTCACTGCTGCGGGAGTTTGTCGGCTGAAAAAATCATCATAAAAAAACCATTGTGAAAGGAGCCATCCCCATGAACGAAAACCTCACTAACCTGCTGGAACGCATCAAACACGGCGCCGAACAGGCGGGCAAGGCGGCGGAAACCGCGGTCAAGACCGCCGGGGAAAAGACCGGC
>WRLJ01000037.1 GCA_009777685.1 Oscillospiraceae bacterium
ACGGTGTCAACGACGCGCCGGTGCTGGCGCGGGCGGATATCGGGATATCGATGGGCGGCCTCGGCTCCGACGCGGCCATCGAGGCCGCCGACGTGGTGCTGATGACCGACGAGCCCTCCAAGCTCGTGGAGGCCGTGGCCGTTGCGCGGGCGACGCGGCGCATCGTCTGGCAGAACATCGTCTTCGCGCTGGCGGTCAAGGGCGTGTTTCTGCTGCTGGGCGCCAGCGGGGTGGCGGATATGTGGGAGGCCGTGTTCGCCGACGTGGGCGTGTCGCTGCTGGCGGTTTTGAACGCGATGAGGGTCCTGAAACAATAATGGGAACCCAGGGCAGGAGCCTTTACGTTGCCCGTATATCGTCCGCAGGGCGGGGCGCAAAACCCCTGTTTTCGTCATTGCGGGCTTGACCCGCAATCCCCCCGGATTAGCGATCCCCCGGGAGATTGCGGGGCAAGCCCGCAATGACGGTCGTAGGGGACGCCGACCCCGGCGTCCCACAAAACGTCCTCAACGCACCCGGCCCGGGAAATGGCGGACGTTTTGGGAAACGGCGGACGTTTAGGGGAACGGCGGACGCACACAGTGCGTCCCTACAGGGCATGGGGGGAACCCCCGGAAAACCTTGTAGGGGCGGCAGATTGCCGCCCCTACAACATTACGCCGGTTGTAGGGGCGACCGTCCCGGTCGCCCGCGGACGCCATATATGGCGTCCCTACAAGAAAACGGGAGTCCCGAAGATGTCTGTTTGTTAGGGCAGTTCCCTGTGAAGACAGCAAAGAAAGTGCAAGGGTATGGGCGGGAAGAACAAAGAAGGCAAAAAGAGAGAACACCTGAAGTCGAGGCTAGGACAGCCCAGAAAAGACCCTTACGGTAACCAGCCGTGTCTCGCACAGACAAAACCCCCGTATTACCCGCGAGGGGGGCTGGGGGACTGCCAAGTCCCCCAGTGGGAGGTCCGGGGGAGACCTCCCCCGGGAATGCCTGAACACCACCCAAACCCACAGCCGCACGGGCAAACGGTGAAAACCTTTCCCCGGAGTTTGCAGATAACCCTGCGGGACGCCGAGGTCTGTGTCCCCTACGGTATGTGCGGTGGGGCAAACGCGGCGCGATGTGGGCGTCGCGCCCTACGAATGGGATACGGGCAGAGTAAATGCTCCTGCCCTGAAGGGAAACCGCCCCTGCCTTGCTTTTTTCCTGCGTTTATATTACAATAGCCCAAACGAAACCGGAAAGAAGGGATTCCCATGTCCGATCAGGAACGCCTGCAAGCCCTGCGCCACAGCGCGTCGCATATTTTGGCCCAGGCGGTCGCGCGCCTGTTTCCCGCCGCGAAGCTGGCCATCGGCCCGGCCATCGAGAACGGATTTTATTATGACTTCGACGTGGAAAAGCCGTTCACCCAGGAGCAGCTCGAACTCATTGAAAAGGAAATGAAGAAAATTATCAAGGAGCGTTACCGCATTGAACGCTTCGAGCTGCCGCGCGAGAAGGCGCTGGAGCTGATGAGCGGCCAGCCGTATAAGCTGGAGCTGATCCGGGACCTGCCGGAGGACGCGGCCATCAGCTTTTATAAACAGGACGATTTCACCGACCTGTGCGCCGGGCCGCACGTCGACCACACGGGCCGCGTAAAAGCCTATAAGCTGCTCAGCGCGACGGGGGCCTACTGGCGCGGCGACTCCGGGAACAAGATGCTCTGCCGCGTCTACGGCACGGCCTACGAGACCCGCGAGGAGCTGGAGGAACACCTAAGGCGTCTGGAGGAAGCCAAAAAGCGCGACCACCGGCGCATCGGGCGGGAGCTGGACTTGTTTGACCTCTATGAGGAGGGACCGGGCTTTCCGGTGTTCCTGCCCAAGGGCATGGTCCTGCGCGGCCTGCTGGAGCGGTTTTGGGAGGAAAAGCACCGGCAGGCCGGCTATGAGGAAATCAAAACGCCGATCATCCTCAGCGAGGAACTGTGGCATCGCTCCGGCATTGGGACCACTACAAAAACAACATGTACTTCACCCGCATAGATGAGAGCGATTACGCGGTCAAGCCCATGAACTGCCCCGGAAGTATGCTGGTCTATAAACGGAAGATGCACAGCTACCGCGACCTGCCCGTCCGCATGGCCGAACGCGGGCTGGTACACCGCCATGAGCTGTCCGGGACACTGCACGGGCTGATGCGCGTGCGGTGCTTTACGCAGGACGACGCGCACATCTTTATGACCCCGGAGCAGATCGAGGACGAGATTCTGGGCGTGATCCGGCTGATTGACGACTTCTACGGCACGTTCGGCTTCGCATACAGCGTCGAGCTGTCCACCAGGCCGGACGAGTTTATGGGCAGAATCGAGGACTGGGACCTCGCGGAGCGGAAGCTGGCCTCCGCGCTGGCCCGGGCCGGAAAAGAATACGCGGTCAACCCCGGCGACGGCGCGTTCTACGGGCCGAAAATCGACTTTCACCTGAAGGACTGTCTGGGGCGCAGCTGGCAATGCGGCACGATCCAGCTGGACTTCCAGATGCCCGAACGCTTTGAGCTGGAGTATGTGGGCTCCGACGGCGGCCGTCACCGCCCCGTGATGATCCATCGCGTGGTGTTCGGCTCGATTGAGCGGTTTATCGCCATCCTGATTGAGCATACCGCCGGCGCGCTGCCGCTGTGGCTGGCCCCCGACCAAGTGGCGGTGCTGCCGCTGACCGAGCGCCATCTGGAGTACGCGGAGACGGTGCATACCGCGCTGCTGGCCGCGGGCTTCCGCTCGGAGCTGGACCGGCGCAATGAAAAAATCGGCTGGAAAATCCGCGAGGCGCAGAAACGGAAGGTTCCCTATATGCTGATTCTGGGCGATCAGGAGCGGGAAAACAGCACCGTTTCCGTCCGGTCCCGCGCGGCGGGCGACCTGGGAAGCATGACAATGGAGGCCTTAACGGTTAAACTGCGGCAGGAAGCGGAGAGCAGAATGAAATAAAACAAAAAAAACGGTAATCTATGTGAAATTTTTCTTGCATTATAGTTTTGGCCGGTGTATACTGTAGTCAACTCAATCAAAAAAAGATAAAGGAGCCGTGAAAAATGACCAACGTGACTGCCCTGATCCCGGATCTCCCCAAACGGAGAAACATGAGCGCTGATTTGGAGAAAACCAAAGAGCGCTGCCTGGCCGCCTGGAAGGGCCTGAAAAACGTCCAGAAGAACGAGGTGCTTGAACTGGCCGGCGTGACGGCGTCGACCATACACAAGACCTATAAGCAGGGGCACGTTTCCGCCGCCGCCGCCATCGCGCTGGCCAAGGTCGCCGGCCTTGCGCCGCTGTATCTCTGCGGCGAAGCGGACAGGCCCGGCAGGTATACCGAGCGGACTCTGGGCAATTTCCTGACGGCGCGCGGCCTTGCCAATCCGTTTGCGGCGGAGCGCGAGGAAAAGAAGGCCAAGGGAGCGGAGCTTGAGGCAGAGGACGCCGGGGTCCCCGCGATCCTGTGCGAGGTTTGCGGCGAGCCGGAGGATGACGGCCTGGACGCCGAGGATCTGGTCATCCTGCTGGAGGCCCTGATCATCCGCGCCTGCTACCGCGACGACTGCGCCGGACGCCTGCAGAAGATCACGGAGCTTTTGCTGGAGGACTAGACTTAGTGTAGCCGGCAGGTATGATAAGCCGCGGCTTGCGGATGACGCAGGCCGCGGCTTACTTGTGCCCGCGCGGCTTGTTCCGGCGGCTTCCGGGGCTGTGCTTTTCCGAGATTTTTCTTATTGCCATTCCTGCCCGTCGGTGGTATAATGTAATGAAATCGGCGCGGCCCGTACCGTCAGACCGGTTGACGGTAATCATGGCGCGAGGCGGCTTCGGCGCCGCCGGGGGGAGGATGATCGCATTGGTCAAAATCAAGCAGGACGAGTTTCAGCGGATCGTCGCGTACATGCGGGACAACTACGGCATTAACCTGTCGCAGAAGCAGACCCTGGTGGAGGGCCGCCTTTGGAGCGTGATCCAGAAGCACGGCTTTAAAACCCTGAACGAATACTTTGAATACGTGATGAACGACAAGACGGGTGAGGAGGCCAAGACGCTGATTACCCGTCTGACTACAAACTATACATATTTCATGCGTGAGGAGCAGCACTACAATTTCCTCACGGGGCGCGTCCTGCCGGAGCTGACGCCGCGCCTGCGCGAGAAAGACCTGCGGATCTGGAGCGCGGGCTGCTCCTCCGGGGAGGAGCCGTATACGACGGCGATGGTGCTGGACGACTATTTCGGGAAGTCCAAGCAGGAGTGGGACTGCAAGGTGCTGGCCACGGACATCTCGCCGCAGGTCCTGCAAATGGCCAAGGAGGCGGTGTACCCCGAGGAACGGCTGAAGAATCTGCCGCCGGAGTGGAAGCGCCGCTACTTTGAAAAGATCAAGGGGACGGATTCCTTCCATGTGCGGCCGGAAATTCAGCACGAGGTCATCTTCCGCAGCTTCAACCTGATGGAGCGCACGTTCCCGTTCCGGCGGAAGTTCCACGTGATTTTCTGCCGCAACGTGATGATTTACTTTGAAAAGGAAACGCGCGACGCGCTGGTGGAACGCTATTACGATGTGCTGGAGCCGGGCGGATACCTGTTCATCGGGCTGTCGGAGACCGTCAGCAAAACCGATACGAGGTTTACGTTTGTCCAGCCGTCGATCTATAAGAAAGGGGCGCTGTAGAGGTGGGAGCGATACGAGTTCTGATCGTAGACGACTCCATGTTTTTCCGGGCCGCCATCGCGCGGGCGCTGACGGCCGACCCCGGCATCGTGGTGGTGGGCGAGGCCTACGACCCCTATGACGCGCGGGACAAGATTTTAGAGCTTGAGCCGGATTTGATGACGTTGGACATCGAAATGCCCTATATGAACGGCGTTGAGTTTTTGAAGGTGCTGCTGCCGCAGTGGCCGATTCCGGTCATCACCGTGTCCTCCGCCCTCCATCGGGAGCAGGAGGCGATGCAGGCCGGTTCGCAGGACTTTCTGGGCAAGCCCGGCGACCGCTCCCCGGATGGGATGCAGGAGTTCAGCGCGGAGCTGAGACGCCGCATTTACGTTCTGGCCGAGCGCAACCTCGATAAGCACTACCGCGTCGTCGAGCCGCCGATGAGCATGGCGGAGATTGCCGCGGGCGCGGGACTGGCCTTTGACGGCTTTATCGCGCTGGGCGCTTCCACGGGCGGCACGCAGAGTACGGCGAAGATTTTGAAGGCGCTGCCCAAGGACATGCCGGGCTTTGTGGTCGTCCAGCACATGCAGCCGGATTTCACGCGCATGTACGCGGAAAATCTGGACCGCGACTGCGCCATGGAGATCCGCGAGGCCAGGGACGGCGATTTCATCGACCGCGGGCTGGTGCTGATCGCCCCCGGCGGCAGCCGGCAGTGCGAGGTCGTGCGTTCGGGCGGGCGTTTCCGCATCAGCCTCTATCCCGGCGAGAAGGTCAAGGGGCATTGCCCGTCGGTCGACGTGCTGTTCAACTCCGTGGCCAAGATCACCAACGGGCGCAACGCCGTCGGCGTAATCCTGACCGGCATGGGGGCGGACGGCGCGCACGGCCTGCTGCAAATGCGCCGCAAGGGCTGCTTCACCGTCGGGCAGGACGCGAAGACCAGCGTCGTGTACGGGATGCCCAAGGAGGCCTATGATCTGGGCGCGGTTTGCCGGCAGGCAGCGCTGGACGATATCGCGGCGATTCTGCTGCGGCATGTCAGCCGGTAGGGAGATTTTAGAAAAGGATTGGGCGGACGCGCCGCGTTTGCCGTGAGAGAGGTAGCTTATGGAGTATGTTGTCGGTATCGGAGCCTTCGCCGTGGCCTCCGACCCCTCGGACATCGTGAAGACCTTTGCGCTGTCCACATGCGTAGGGCTTGTGTATTACAGTATGCGGAAGCGCGTGCTGGGCATGAGCCATATCCAGCTGCCCAATTCGCGCGCCATGCGCTCGGACGATAACCTCAGCCGTTTCGCGGATACCGCGCCGGAGCATCTGATGAAGGAAATGATGGCCAAATTCCGCGTCTCCAAATCCGAGCTTCACATCTCGCTCTACGGGGGCGTGGACAGCCGCGACGCCAACGACTGCTTCAAGATCGGCGAGAAAAATCTCGCTACGGTCAAGGCGGCCCTGCGATCGCTGGGGCTGGTCTATTCCGAGGTCGATACCGGCGGCAACGACAGCCGCACGCTGGTCGCCTATGTGTCCAGCGGCGTGGTCGAGGTCATCAAGCGCCCCATGCTCATGCGGGGCGCCGCTCCGCCGCCGCGCGGTCCGGCTCCGGCGCGCGGCCCGGCGCCGCCGTCGGCGCGGCCCGGCTTCCGATGACCGTTCCGGACGCCGAATCATACATTTAGTGTATAAAAACAAAATTTACCCGTTTTTCATACTATTGAATGATTGACGGCGGACGGATACCGTGGTATACTCTCACTGTGGCCGGGAAAAGAAAGTGACGAGGGGGGGTGTCCGTATGGTCGACGCGGCGCAAAAAGTGCGCGAAGTCATGGGCCGGGTGGAAGCGCGGCTTCAGGATATCGGACAGACCGCCGGCATCAGCTTTTCCTCCACGCTGGCCGTCAGCATGGAAACCGCCGGAGAACAGCCCAGAGTCGTGTATAACGAGGCATACGCCCGTTTCCGCCCCGAGATGTCCGGCGGCGGGACGGCGGAGGAGGACGGGTACGACTTCTCCCGCGCCGACGCGGCCCGGTATCCGGATACTTATGACGACGCCATACGGGAAGCGTGCGAGAAATACGACGTGGATATGGCGCTGGTCAAGGCCGTGATCCGCGCCGAGTCCTCGTATCGGCCGGACGCCCTTTCGCGGGCCGGCGCGATGGGCCTGATGCAGCTGATGCCCGGGACCGCCGCGGGGCTGGGCGTGACCGATGCGTACAATCCGGAGCAGAACATTGACGGCGGCGTGCGCTATCTCCGCCAGATGCTGGACCGCTGGGACGGCGATGTGCGTCTCGCGCTGGCCTCGTACAACTGGGGCCCCGGCGCGGTGAACCGCAGCGGCGTGACGGACTTGACGGACTCCGCCCAGATCTCCAGAATCCCCTCCAGCACCGCCGGATACATCGAGCGCATCCTGCGGTTTACGGACGAGCTTAAACTTTTGTGACGTTTGCTACGATAGTATAGGGTATATCAATATGAGGAAGCCACAAGGACGGAGCCGGAATACAGCAAGCGCCGAAGGATCACTCGGCGACGCCGCTGGTGCTGCCTTGCTGGCTTATTTATGTGAAAGGGGGGTGCGCGCGTGTTTGCCCGAATGTTCAACCATACCAACCTGATGCAGAAAAGCCTGGATGTGATGGCCCTGCGCCAGGAGGTCATCGCCCACAACATCGCCAACGCCGACACGCCGAATTATAAGGTCCAGCACGTCGAGTTTGAGTCCCTGTACCGCCAGGCGCTGCAGGACCGGGCCAACGGCGCGGTCCAGTTGAAAACCAGCAGCCCCCGGCATATCCAATCGGATTTCGCCAACCCCGAAAAGGTCAGCCCCGCCGTCGTCAGCGAGACATGGCACACCATGCGCATGGACGGCAGCAACGTGGACGTCGATCAGGAAATGACGGAGCTGGCCATGAACACCATCCGCTATCAGCTGACCCTGCAGCAGGTATCGGAGGAGCTGAAACGGCTGAAAACGGCGATCACGGGCTGATCGCGTATATTATAGGGAATGGGAGCGTCGGTACATAATGAACATTTTCCGCAGCATGGAAATCAGCGCCAGCGCGCTCACGGCGCAGCGCTACCGCATGGACGTCATCGGCGAAAATGTCGCCAACGCCACGACCACCCGCACGGCGGACGGCACGCCCTACCGCCGCAAGTTCACGGTGTTCGAGGAGAAACGGCAGCCCTACCTGTTCTCCGAGTGGCTGCAGGTTTCGCAGGAGCGCATCGGCGGGGCGGGGGTGCGCGTGGTGGACATGGGCGAGGACCGCAGCCCGTTCCGCCTGGTCTTTGACCCGGGGCATCCCGACGCCAACGAGGACGGCTATGTCGAGTACCCGAACGTCGACATCGAGAAGGAAATGGTCGATTTTATCTCCGCCACCCGCTCCTACGAGGCCAACATCACTGTGCTGAACAATTTTAAGAGCATGGCGATGAAGGCGATGGAGGTAGGGCGGTAGGCCCCGAGGCCCGGGAGCCGCGGAACGCCCGCTGTTAAAGTCTGTATATTCAAGGAGGTCACGGAAAAATGGCGATCGGATTTGTCAACCCTTACATTTCTAATAATTTCCAGCTTATGCCCACCGTGGTGACGGCGGGAACCCCCACCCTGCAGGCGACCCCGATCCTCGGGTCGTCCGTGCCGGAAAAGCCGTCGTTTTCCAACTTTCTGGCCGAGGCGCTGGGAGAGACCGTTTCCACCGACGCGGGAGTGAAGGCCGCCGACCTCGGGCTGATTACGGGGGCGGGCGATCAGGACGTCCATGACGTCACCATTGCCGCCACCAAGGCCGACGTCATGCTGAACCTGACCGTGCAGATCCGCAACCGCATGGTGGAGGGCTATCAGGAGATCATGAGGATGCAAATTTAAGCGCCCGCGGCGGAAGAGCGCAGGGGGCGGAGCCGTTACAGGCAAGACGCGGAGCGGCTTGCTTTCGCGGCCGCGCAGTCCTGCCGGAGCTTGACGGAGACACGTCAATACTGAGTACATTGGGAGGGCCGAGATGAATTTTCTTGCGATTTTTCAGCGGCTGCGGCAGATGGTCGTGGATATATGGCAGCGGACGGAAAAGCGGGACAGAAACCGGTTTTTCGTCATCAGCGGCGCGTCCCTCGCCGTTATCCTGATCGCGCTGGTTATGCTGACCCGGACGACCTATGTCACGCTGGCCCCGGGGTCCCAGCTGGACCCCTCGGCGACGGCGGAGATTACCGCCGCGCTCACCTCGCTGGGGATTAACTACCGGACGGACGCCGCCGGCTCCATCCTCGTGCCCGAGAAGAGCCGCGTGGAGGCCTCCAACTACCTGACCGTAAACGGGATACCCAATACGCTCCGGCGCAACCCGGACCTCTACGCGCTGGGAACGGGGCTGACCTCCAACAGCACGGCGCAGGAGCAGTACCGGCTCTATCAGGCCGAGCAGTACATCGAGCTTTCCATCCGCAGTATCGCCGGCATCCGCAACGCGATTGTCCAAATCCCCCATACGCCCCAGAGGGGGCCCATCCTGAGCAGCGAACGGATCAAGCAGACCGCGTCGGTACATCTGATCACCGAGGAAGGGGACAGACCCACGCAGAGCGTCGTGGATTCGGTGAAGGCCATAACGGCGGCGGCGGTCGCGGGCCTTGAGCCGGAAAATGTCGCCGTGACCTGTGACGCGGGCCTGCTGCTGGACGACCCGGACGACATCTACGGGCGGCTGGCGTATGACCGGCGCGCGCTGGAACAGCAGATCGGGCTGGAGTACGAGCAGAGTGTGGAATATATCATGGAATTGTGGGCGGGGCGCGACGCGTTCAGGGTCGCGGCCAGTGTAGAGCTGGACTTTGATGTCGAAGTCATAGACAGCATCGAGTTCCTGCCGTCCGTGGACGAAAGCGGCATCGTTGAATCCAGCCAGACCATCCACGAGCTCGCGGAGGGCTTCGGCACGATCGGCGGCGTTCCGGGGATGGACGACAACGGCGGCGGCGACGGCTATACGGAGATTGATGAAAACAACCGCAGTTTTTACGAGAAGAACACGGAGATATACAATTACCGGATATCGGAGACCCGCCGGCATTTTGAAAAGGCCCAGGGGATGATCCGGAACCTGTCGATGACCGTGATGATCAGCAACAAGGTCCCCGGCGCCAACGACGCGTCCTTTATCAACAGCCTGCGGGCGGCCATCGCAAACGCGATCGGCCTGACCGCCAGCCAATATGACCGCATCACCATCCTGTTTGCGGAGTTCGCGGCCCTGGAAGCGGCTCTGGAAGCCCGCGAAGCGGCGGTCGCCGAGCAGCGCCGCAAGGAGATGATGGAGCTGGTTCGCATCCTCGTGCTGTATTCCATCGTGGGCGTGTGTGTGATTCTGCTGATTGTCAAGACATACGGGCTGCTCAAGAAAGAGCCGACGGAGGAGGAACTGCTGGCCGGCGCCATCGGGGAGGGCTACGACCCCGAGCTGGACGAGGTGGCCGCGCTGGTCGAAATGGCCACGCTGGGAGAGATCACCGAGGCGCCCAAGTCGCCGTTCCGGGAACAGCTTGAAAAGTTTATCGACAAAAACCCCAGCGCCGTCGCCGACCTGCTGCGCAACTGGCTCAACGAGGAATTTTAACGGCTGCATGACGGCCGGATTTATGAGGAACGATAAGGGGGGTATCCCGCTTTGGCCATGAAACAAGATAAAATTTCCGGACGCGAAAGGGCCGCGATTCTGCTCATCGCGCTGGGAAGGGAATATTCCGCCAAGGTCTTCAAGTATCTGCGGGACGACGAGATCGAGCAGCTGACGCTGGACATCACGAACGTGCGCCGCGTGGATACCGAATTGAAGGAAGAAATCATCGAGCAATTCTATGAGGAGTGCCTGGCGCAGAACTTTATCACCGAGGGCGGCATCGACTACGCGCGCGATATTCTGGAAAAAGCCATCGGCCCCGAGCGCGCGCTGGCGCTGATCAACCGGCTGACCTCCTCTTTGCAGGTGCGCCCGTTCGATTTTGCCCGCAAGTCCGACCCCAACCAGATTCTGAACTTCCTGCAGCATGAGCATCCGCAGACCATCGCGCTGGTCATGGCGTATCTGGAGCCGGGGATGGCCGCCAACATTTTGGCAAAGCTGCCCATTGAAAAGCAGACGGACGTTGTGGCCCGCATTTCCACCATGGACCGCACCAGCCCCGAGTATGTGCGCGAGATCGAGCGTGTGCTGGACCGCAAGCTCTCCAGCATGGGCACGGACGACTTCACCACCGTCGGCGGCATCGAAAGCATTGTGGAAATCCTCAACTTCACCGACCGCGGCACAGAGCGCCGCGTGCTCGAGGAGCTGGAGATCGAGTACAGCGATCTGGTCGACGAAATCCGCCGGAAGATGTTCGTCTTCGAGGATATTGTCAAGCTCGACAAGCGCGCCGTGCAGCGCGTGCTGAAGGAAGTCGACACC
>WRLJ01000038.1 GCA_009777685.1 Oscillospiraceae bacterium
TTGACCCGCAATCCCCCGGGATTCGCGATCCCCCCGGGAGATTGCGGGGCAAGCCCGCAATGACCCTTGTAGGGGCGGCAATTTGCCGCCCGTGCGTTCAATCATACCCATATCATCCATCCATCGGCGGTCACGGGCGGCAGGTTGCCGCCCCTACAGGACGCGCGCCGCATTTCCACCCACGCGCGCACACGGCCCCCCGATTTCTCGGGGGGCCGTGCGTTGCGCTTGACTAGAGGCTAGTGCGTTGCGGAGGGGTTAGGGTGTGAAGAAGGTCATGGTAACATTGATGTCGATTCTGAGAAGCAAGTTGCCATAGCCTGCTTGCTCGGCGTACTGCCCATCGTCATCTGCTGTCCTCTCGATGGGATGCCAGAGTATCCAGTCTCCAATATTACCCTTCCAAACCTCAAAGGTGACTTTCTGACCCGGAGCCACGGTAAAGTAGAAGTATCCCGAGGCATCGTCGCGCAGGCCGTCGGTTGCCCAGTCGGCGTATGCCTTCGCCTTAGTGTACCGGCTGTTGCCTGGCGCGTTATCCTGGTCGAACTCCGCAGGGTACATCTCATCTAACGCATTGTTTCTTTGAACGAGCATAACCGTAGTGTCATCGACAATCCCGCCGGCATTCAGCATGTCCGCGAGCTTAATGCCGACGATGGCAACTTCCTTGTTATGCGTTTTCTCGTCTGATCCGCCGCTCCAGAGCGGGCCGCCGTCAAAGATACCCGCGACGACATCTGTGTACTCGATCGCGGTCGGAACATCGCTGGTTGTGCCGCTGACGGTGAGGCTGACGACATCGCCGCTAACCGTGGGCGCGCTGATGGTCACACCTGTCCCCAAATCGGCGCTCGGCGTTGCAACGAGCGTAGCGGCAAACGTCGGGTCTAACAGCGACTCCGGAATGGCGCTGCTGCTGACGATCACGGCCCAGTTGGTGTTGGATGAGCCGAGAACATTGGCGTTGGACATCAGGACGTTCAATCCGGGCGGGTTACCGCCGCTGTTGAAGCTTATGCCGGCGGCTTCGGCCTTGGTGAGCACTTCGCCGGTGTCAATGTTGAAGAACCTCGAATTTGCGGTGATCGCCGCGCCTTGGGCGCCGCCTTGATTCACCAGGAAGTTCAGGTCGACATTGATGCCGCCAATCCTGTTGCCGCCATTGTTACTGACGAAGGTTCCCGCCTTGTCGCCGCCGACGACGACCTGGGTGACCTTGCCGCCCGTGACCTCGTAGTCAAAGAGGATGCCCTTGACCAGACCGGTCCCGCCGCCTCTCCGCGCGGCGGTGAACAGCGTGCCCTCGCAGGTCAGGGTGACCTTGCCGCTCGGGGTCAGGACGTCGATGGTCTGGCCGCCGGAAATCGTGGTGGGCTGGCCCAGCGCGACGGCCCACAGGCCGCTGCTGACGTCATCGGGCAGATCGGCGCCGCCGAATCTCAGGGCGACCACCGAAGCGGTGTCGTTGGCAGTAAAGGTCTGTCTCGTGATCAGGTTCACATAATTGGTTCCCGCAGTGACCGTGATTTTCGGGATGGTCTGGCCCTTGTAGACCTTCCAGTCGGTCCCGCCGTTCAGACTGATGTAGGTCACGGTGGCGGGAACGATGTACTTGGTATTCGCAGGACCGAAAACGGCATTGTTAAACACTGTGCCTGTCTCAAGGCTTGCAACGGTAGCGCTGTTGGGTGTTTCCGCTACATAATTTCCGGGCACATGCAGGGTCACCAGATTATCGCTGCCGACGACGTAGCCGAACAGCTTGTAATTGAGCGAAAGCACATTGCCTGCCGTGACGTTATTGCCGGAGCCGCCGAGGGTTTGGCTGCCGGGATTCATGACGGCCTTCACTTGATAGTTTTCTGCGGTTCCGTCGTCCAGCATCAGCTGGACCCAGTATTCCAGACTGCCGCCCGTGATGGAACCTGTGGTTCCGATGACCTGCGACTTCGTAACCAGCGCGTAGGAATCGGGCGGGGTGTCGGTGTCTTGAACCCACTCGGCCATTCTGCCGTTCAGCAGGTACGCCGTGCCCTCCTGTGTGACGAGGGCCAGCGAGAAAATCACGCCGCCGCCCTGATTCTTTATGCCGTTGATCGTATTGCTGCGGCGCAGGGTCGATCCGGCCAGAACCAGCGTCTGATCGCCGGAGGTGTCGCCCGTAAATTCGGTGATCTTGCCGCTGAGCTGTTCCAGCTCGACAATGCCCCACTTGGCGCCGCCGATGCGGTAGGCCGCCACACGGGTGTTGCTCGCCCAGCTTTCCTTCGCGTCGATGCCGTAGATGTTCTTGGTCTCCGCGCCGCCGATGCCGGCCGCGTTCAGGTTCATCTGCAGCTTGCTGTCGCCGTCGATTTCCTTGACCTTGCCGAAGGTGTAGATTTCCGCGAAAACGTATTTGATTGCGTTGTCGTTGTCGTACACAACGCGGAAATTCACGTTGTCAAAGCGGTCTTCCGACATGTCAAAACCGGCTTCGGTGGCAATTACGCCCGGAGTGTTCGGGGCGGCGGTTCCGTTGTTGGAATCTCTATCGCTTGCGCTGAGCGCATTCCACCACAGGGCGAAACCGAGACGCTTGTACGCACTGTTCAGGGCGGCGACAGTGTTGGCGCTGAGACCCCATGTATCGTCTTCGGATCTCCATGCGGTTACAGCGGCGTCCTCAATTGCTGCCGGAATCGTAATGTCGAAGAGGTATCCGCCGGCCACCCAGCTGTCCAAGCCCTCTCCTTTTAGCGCCAAAAATTCGGTGATCGGAGCGCGGTAGTTGAGGAACCACTTGTCATAGGCCGGGCTGGCAAAACCGCTGCTCGCGCCGGTCTTATCCCTCATTTCGGCCTGGATGGTCGCTCTGTTTTTGCCGCTGAAGGATAAATCCTTGGTCAGCTGCACGGCCTCTCCGTACACCTTCTCGATGTCGCCGCTCTTGTGAGCATAGGTGACTTTGAAGGTGTGCCCGATGTCCTCAAGGCCGAAGCCGAGCTTCTCGGTCACGGCGACGGACAGGGGCAGCGCGGCGTTATTCACGGCAGCGCCTTCCTTGGCGACGTTGTTGACCAGCGCCTTGCCGCTCCGGTCGGCGGAACCGCCGGACAGATTGATCCACGCGCCGTCGGCCAGAACGGTCATTTCGGATGTGGCCAGACCGAACTGCGTGTAGATCAGCTTTTGGCTGACGTTCGCGCCCGGGTCAGCGCCCCATACGTCAACGGAAGCGTCAGGCCCCGTGCGGTAACGCGCGCCGGTGATGAAGGAGTAGCGGATCTGCTCGGATTCGATGTAATACTGGTTGAGCAGGAACGCCTCGGCGCGGTTCAGGATGCCGTCCGCGTCCAGCGTCATCAGGTTTTTGAAGAGACCCAGCTCATAAGCGAGGCTGATGACAAAGCGCTGCGCCGCGCCGTCCCAGGACAGGCCGTCGATGCCTTCCAAATCGGTGCGGAGGCCCAGAGCCTTCATCACGGCCAGCAGACCCTCTACAAGGGTGATTTCCTTGTCGGGGGCAAGCTGGTTCTCGCCGGTTCCCTCAAACAGCCCGGTCACGCCGGCCCAGTTGGCGTAGCCGTAGCCCCAGTGGCTGGAGCTGATGTCCGAGAAGTAGGGCTGCATTGTCGTGTACACGGCGGGGATGCTCTTGCCGCCGTTTTGGCTGATGTACAGCAGCGCGGCAAATTGCACGCGCGTGTACGGCAGAGCCAGATGCAGCTCGCCCGTCGCCGCGTCGCCCTTGACGATTTCCAGGTCGAGCATGAACTGTACGGCTCCGGCGTAATCCTTTTCCAGATCGCCGTACTGCGCCAACAGGGCGGCGCTCGCGTCGGCGTCCGGCGCGTCTTCGATGGTGTTCGCGCTCGCAATCGAGCCGACCGAGAGCACCATCGCCGTTGCCAGCATTAACGCCAGCAGCTTCTTGAGATTTCTCATGGGGCTATGTACCTCCTTAAAATTAAATTACTAATATCTGGATAAAAAGGGCCGGAAAATACCGGTTGTCAGGCGGCGGCGCGGGGAGAAAAATTACATAGATTTTACACGCGCCTGTCTATGGATTTTACCTCCGTCGTTTATGATGCTCACTGTGCCCATGTGTACAATAAAACATGTAAGGAGAAGACCCATGAAGAAAACATTTGTCCTGCTTACCGCCGCGGTACTGACCCTCTCGCTGTTCACAGCCTGCTCATCCCCCTCGCCCGCTCCGGCCAACAGCACGCCGCCCGCCCCGAACAACAACCCGACGTCCGCCCCGGCCAGCGAGACGCCCGTCGATCCCGGCCCCGCCTTTGACACCAGCCGCGTTATCGGCGTACATACCCGCGAGGACGGCAGCGGGACCCGCGACGCCTTTGTCAGCATCACCGGCGTCGGCGACGACATGTACGGGGAAGCCGTCGTCCTCGGCTCGACCAATGAAATTCTCTCCCAGGTCGGCGCCAGCGAATACGCCGTCGGCTATATCTCCGTCGGTTCGCTGAACGACACCGTCAAAGCCCTCTCCATCGACGGCGTGACGCCCTCCAACGCGACCGTCAAGGACGGCAGCTATGCCATCCAGCGCCCGTTTTTGGTTTGCGTGACCGACGAAAAGCAAGCCGACCCGCTGGTCGAGGATTTTATCCTCTTTATGCTTTCGGATCAGGGGCAGGCCCAACTGGGCAGCAGTTGGACGATGATTGACGACGGCGCGCCCGAATACACCGCCGCTGGTCTGACCGGCGCTCTGAGGATCGGCGGCTCTACGTCGGTGGAACCGCTGATGCAGAGAATGCGCGAGGCGTATCTGGCGCTCAACGACGGCGTGACCATTGACATTTCCAGCACAGGCTCAGGCGACGGCATCAACGGCGCCACCTCGGGCGAGTATGACATCGGCATGTCCAGCCGTGAGCTGAGGGAAGCCGAGCTGGAAACCCTCACGCCGATCAGCATCGCCCTCGACGGCGTCGCCGTTATCGTCAATACGGCCAACCCCCTCTCCAACCTGTCCATTGAGCAGGTCAAGGAGATTTTCACCGGCGAAATCACCCGCTGGTCGGGAGTTAACTAAACCCCATGCAGAAAGAACGTGTGATGCGCGCCGCCTTTTTTATGGCGGCGCTGGCGTCTGTAGTGTCGGTGGCGCTGATTTGCGTTTTTTTGCTCTATCAGGGGCTTCCGACGCTTTTTGAAATCGGGCCGCTCCAATTTCTGCTGGGGCGGAAATGGCAGCCCGCGGCGCTCTACAGCGAACCCTCCTTCGGCATCCTCCCGATGATCCTGGGCAGCATCTATGTCACGGGCGGAGCCATCGCGCTGGGCGTGCCGATCGGACTGTGGACGGCTGTTTTTATGGCCAGGATGTGCCCGAAAGCCCTATACCGCGTCCTCAAGCCGGCCGTCAACCTGATGGCGGGGGTTCCGTCGGTTATTTACGGCTTTTTCGGCATGATGTTTTTGGTGCCGATGATTTTCGGCTTTCTGGGGGAACGCTTTGACATGGTCAGCGGCAGCACCATGCTGACGGCGTCGGTGCTGCTGGGCGTCATGATCCTGCCCACCGTCATCAGCATCGCGGAGACCAACCTCCGCGCCGTGCCGCCGGAGCTGTACGAGGGCGCCGTCGCGCTGGGCGCGAGCCACGAGCGGGCGGTGTTCAAGGTCGTCCTGCCCGCCGCGCGGTCAGGCGTGATGGCGGCAATCGTGCTGGGCGTGGGACGCGCCATCGGCGAAACGATGGCGGTCAGAATGGTGGCGGGCAACCAGACCGCGCTGCGGATGCCCTATGAGTTTCTCAAAGGGGTGCGCACCATGACCACCAATATCGTGATGGAGATGAACTATGTTGAGTACGGCAGCCTGCACGAGGGCGCGCTGATTGCCACGGGCGTTGTGCTGTTTGTCTTCATCCTGCTGATCAATCTGCTCTTCTCCACGCTGAATAAAGGCAGGGAAAAAGCATGAAAATTTGGCGGCGCAAAAAACCGATGGACTGGCTCCGCTTCCTGCTGGTATGGGGCGCGGGCATTTTTACCCTGTTCATCTTGGCGTATCTGGTCGGATTTATTTTGATCCGAGGCGTTCCGCACATCAAACCGTCGCTGTTTTCCCCGGTCTATACCGTGGACAATCAATCGCTCTTTCCCGCGCTGGTCACCACCCTGATCATGGTGGGGATGACGCTGCTCATCGCCGTGCCCTTCGGGATATGCACGGCCGTTTATCTGGTGGAATACGCCAAGCGCGGCAGCCGGCCGGTGCGGGTAATCCGCATGACCGCGGAAACGCTGGCGGGGATTCCGTCCATCGTGTTCGGCCTGTTCGGCTATATCTTTTTCGCCAACCTGCTGGGCTGGCGGCGGTCGATCCTGGCGGGCTGCTTCACCCTGGCCATCATGATTCTCCCGCTGATCATGCGCACCACCGAGGAGAGCCTGAAGTCCATCCCCGACAGCTACCGCGAAGGCTCGTTCGCCCTGGGGGCGGGACGGCTTCGCACGGTGTTCCGCGTCATTCTGCCGTCGGCCATGCCGGGTATTTTCGCCGGCGTCATTTTGGCGGTCGGGCGGATTGTCGGAGAGACCGCCGCGCTGGTTTATACCCTCGGCAATGTAATCAAAATGCCGGAAAACCTGTTTTCACAGGGGCGGACGCTGGCCCTGCATGTGTACCAGCTGGCCGTGGAGGGCCATCATGTCGACGAAGCCTACGCGACCGCCGTGATCCTTCTGGCGGTGGTCGTCGGGATCAACACGCTTTCGGCGGCGGCGGAACGGCGGGTTATACGCCAATTACGGTAACGGAGGATTAGGATGAATAAATTTGAACTGTCCGGCGTGAATCTATGGTATAATGATTTTCAGGCGCTGCACAATGTCTCGATGGACATAGAGGCCAACGCCATCACCGCCTTTATCGGGCCTTCGGGCTGCGGGAAGTCCACGCTGATTAAAAGCCTGAACCGCATGAACGATTTGGTGGAGGGCTGTAAAATCACAGGCGACATGCGGCTTGACGGCGAGGATATTTACGGCGACATGGACATCAATCTGCTGCGGAAGCGGGTCGGCATGGTCTTTCAAAAGCCCAATCCGTTCCCCATGAGCATTTATGACAATATCGCCTTCGGACCCAGGACGCACGGCATAAAATCCCGGTACCGGCTGGACGAGATCGTGGAGAAAGCCCTGCGCGGCGCGGCGATATGGGACGAGGCCAAGGACAGGCTGAAAAAATCCGCGCTGTCCCTGTCGGGCGGTCAGCAGCAGCGGCTCTGTATCGCGCGGGCGCTGTCGGTGGAGCCGGAGGTTTTGCTGATGGATGAGCCGACCAGCGCGTTAGACCCGATTTCCACCTCGAAAATCGAGGACCTGGTGATGGAGCTGAAAAAACAGTATACCGTCGTCATCGTGACGCACAATATGCAGCAGGCCACGCGCATTTCCGACAAAACCGCTTTCTTTCTGCTGGGGGAGATGGTGGAGTACGGAAGCTCGGAGCAGATCTTCTCCGACCCGAAGGATCCGCGCTGTGAGGACTATATAACAGGGAGGTTTGGCTGATGCGGAATAAATTCGACGCCCAGCTCGGCTTGCTCAACGATATGCTGATCGAAATGGGCGCGCTGATCGAAAAGGCCATCGCCCTGGCCATTGACGCGCTGGAAAAGCAGAACACCGCGCTGGCCAGGCAAGCCGTCGCCTTTGACGCGGAGATCGACCAAAAGGAAAAAGACATCGAGGCGCTGTGTCTCAAGCTGCTCTTACAGCAGCAGCCCATCGCGAAGGATCTGCGGCTGGTTTCGGCGGCGCTGAAAATGATCACCGACATGGAACGCATCGGCGACCAGGCCGCGGACATTTCCGAGATCACCCTCTACCTCGCCGGGACGCCGTACATCAACAAGCTGGAGCATATCCCCCAAATGGCCGAAGCCACGGCGAAAATGGTGACGGACAGCATCGACGCCTTTGTCAAGAAGGACCTGGCGCTGGCCAACGCGGTGATTGAATCCGACGATATCGTGGACGAATTGTTCATCCGCGTCCGGCGCGACCTGATCCAGCTGACCCGCGCCGACGGGGAAAACGGCGAACAGGCTATGGATTTACAGATGATTGCCAAATACTTCGAGCGCATCGGCGACCACGCGGTCAACATTGCCGGGTGGGTGGTGTTCTCGATCACCGGGAAGCACAACAAATCATAGGGCGCGCCGGAGACGGCGCGCCGCGTAAGGAGCCGGGTATATGCCAAGGGTCTATATCGTTGAGGATGACGAGCCCATACGCGAATTCGTAGAGTACGCTCTGCGGTCGGCGGGATGGGAAGCGTCGGGCTTTGAAACCGGCGCGGACTTTTTCGCCGCGATGGAAAACGCCCCGCCGAATCTCGTCCTGCTGGACATTATGCTGCCGGGGGACGACGGCCTGGCCCTTTTGAAACAACTGCGGAGCACCCCGCAAACCAAAACGCTCCCCGTGATCCTGCTGTCGGCAAAGGGCAGCGAGGTTGACAAGGTGAAAGGGCTGGACATGGGCGCGGATGATTATATCACAAAGCCGTTCGGCGTGATGGAGCTGATTTCCCGCGTCAACGCCCTGTCGCGCCGCGCCGCGCCGGCGGAGCCGGAGGCGGGCGTGCTGGAGTATGGGGGCCTTCTGCTGAATCCCGCCCGCCGCCTGGCGTCCGTGAACGGGGAAGCGGTCAGCCTGACGTATAAGGAATATGAGCTGCTGCATTATCTTGTCCTCAACAAGGAGCTGGCGCTCAGCCGGGATAAGCTCATGGAGGCGGTCTGGGACTATGATTTTGAAGGCGGGAGCCGGACGCTGGATATGCACATCGGGTCGCTCCGGCAAAAGCTGGGGGCGGCGGGAGACTACATCAAAACGATCCGTAGCGTCGGGTATATGTTTGGAGCGTGATGGCGGTTGAAAAAACGCATTGCCCGAAGCATGGGCCTGCTGATTTGCCTGACGGTGCTGGTGTTCGCCGCGCTGTGGGGCTTTCTGTCCGCGGGGGTCTTCTCCTCCCAGATCATGAGCGGCCTGCGGACGCTGCGCGTTTCCCTCATTGACGCAACGGGAGCCGTTATCTATGACAACCGGGCCGACCCGGAGACGATGGAAAATCACCTCGACCGGCCCGAGGTCAGGGACGCCCTGCAAAACGGCCGGGGCGAGAGCGAGCGGTTTTCCGACACGCTGGGCGAGACGACCCGCTATTACGCCATGCGGACGGCGGACGGAAATGTCCTGCGGCTGGCCCTCACGACGGACAATATGGCGCGTATCATGCGGGGATTTATCCCGGTTGTGCTGATTTGCCTGCTGCTGGCGGCGTGTCTGGCGCTGTATATCTCCCGGCGGCTGACCCGGCGCATCACAGACCCCCTCAACAGCCTCGACCTCGACGCGCCCGAGCTTACGGAATACGATGAGCTGCTTCCGTTGATGAAAAAAATCGCGGAGCAAAAACGGGAAATCGCGGCCCAGATCGTCACGCTGAAGCACCGGGCCGACACCATCGAAGCGATCACAGGCCACATGAAAGAGGGCATGATCCTGATGGACGAAGCCGGCGCGGTGCTGATGGCCAACAAGAGCGCGGCGGATGTGTTCGGCGAAAACGACATGCCGCGCAAAAACATCCTGCATATCTGCCGCGACATCGACTTCGGGCAGGGCGTCAAGCAATGCCTGGCCGGCACGGGCGCGGAGATGGAGTTTGAACACGGCGGCAGGGTTTATCATATCTATTTCAGCCCCGTGCGGGACGGCGACGCGCTGACCGGCGGCGTTATTCTTCTGTTTGACATCACCGAACGGTATGAAGCCGAAAAACAGCGGCGGGAGTTTTCCGCGAATGTATCCCATGAATTAAAAACGCCGCTGACGAGCATCTCCGCGCTGGCCGAGATGATCGAAAACGGCATGGCGAAGCCGGAGGACGTGCGGGGCTTCGCGGAGAAAATCTCCGTACAGGCGCGGCGTTTAGTCAGCATCATCGAGGACATCATCCGGCTGTCCGAGTTTGACGAAGGCAAAATCATCCGGGAGGATTCGGAGTTTGACCTATGCGAGCTGACGGAGTCCGTCATTGAGGCGCTGCGCGGGAAAGCGGAGGAAAAGCGCGTCGCCGTCCGCGTAACCGGCGGCGAGCTGCGCGTGACGGCAAGCCGGCGAATGATGGACGAGCTGCTGTACAATTTGATTGACAACGCCATCAAATACAACACGGAAAACGGCGAGGTCACGGTTTCGCTGTCCGCGGAAAACGGCTTTGCCAAAATCGCCGTGACCGACACCGGCATCGGCATTTCCGGCGAGCATCGGCACCGGGTATTTGAACGGTTTTACCGGGTGGATAAATCCCGCTCCAAAAAAACCGGCGGCACGGGCCTGGGGCTGTCCATTGTAAAGCACATCGCCGAACACCACGGCGGCCGGGTGGAGCTGGAGAGCGCCGGGGGAACGGGTACGACGGTGGTGTGCTGGCTCCGAAGCCCCGCCCCGGCGGCGGGGGATACGGGGAGATAAGGTTTTTTTCGGCAGATATGTTAGGGACACGGCGTGCCGTGTCCCTACATAGCTGCCGGAAACACAGATTTGTTAGGGCGCAAACCCTTGCAGGAGCGGCCGTCCCGGTCGCCCGCGGACGCCATATATGGCGTCCCTACACGGATGTCATGTTTTAGATTTTACATTGTACGACACATACGCCATGTTAGGGCAGTTCCCTGTGGAGACAGCAAAGAAAGTGCAAGGGCATGGCCGGTAAGAACAAAGAAGACAAAAAGAGAGAAAACCTGAAACCGAGGCCAGGACAGCCCGGACAAGCCCCTTACGGTAAACAGCCGTGTCTCGCACAGACAAAACCCCCGTATTACCCGCGAGAGGGCCTGGGGGACTGCCAAGTCCCCCAGTGGGGGGTCCGGGGGAGACCTCCCCC
>WRLJ01000039.1 GCA_009777685.1 Oscillospiraceae bacterium
AAACGCGCCACGACCTTCCGGCGTTTCCGCTGGTACAGGCGGGGGGTCTGGCCTGCTACCGCCGCCAGGGCTTTTGGTTCGGCGATGCCGACCCCGAAACGGCCGTCCGGGACGCCCGCGTGCCGATTTTGTTTTTCCACGGCGGCGCGGACGATTTTGTGCCCCCGTCTATGGCGGAGGCGTTGTACGAGGCCGCGCCCGGCAACCCCTCTCCGAGAGGCTCCGCGGCGTATGACAAGACGCTGCTGATCATTCCGGACGCCTCGCACTGCCGCGCCATCGACGCCAGACCGGCCGCCTATTGGATGCTTCTGGACCCGTTTTTGGAGCTTCGCCTGGGCTTGAACCCGTAGCGGGGACCGCCGCTCCCCTCGGGGACGGCGGCTTTTGTATCGCCCGCCCATTCTGAAAGGACATGATTCACCATGAAAAAACGCATTCTGGCCCTCACGCTGACCCTTGCCCTGCTGCCGGCCCTCCTCCCCGCGGCCGTCCCCGCCGGCGCGGCGGCGTTTACGCCGATTACCGGCTGGGAGATGATGGAGAAACTCGGCATGGGGATCAACCTTGGCAATACATTGGAAGCGCGCCCGTGGCCGGAGGACGACTGGACCCTCGGCAATCTTATGCACACAGAGCTTATATGGGGTGAAGCCAGGATTGAGCCTTGGCATTTCAAGGCGATCGCCCAAAAGGGCTTTACCGGTGTGCGTATCCCCGTTTCGTGGGAGCCGCACATGGATGAAAGCCGCGGCATCGACAAGGAATGGCTGGAGAGGGTGCGGGAGGTCGTTGATTGGGCGCTGGACGCGGGGCTGATTGTCACCCTCAACACACACCATGAATCGGGCTTTTACGATTTAATGCACACCGGCCCATACGAGCAGGCCAAGGCGTGGCTTACGGCCGTGTGGACGCAAATCGCGGAGCGTTTCAAGGAGTATCCCGAAACGCTGATCTTCGAGCCGATGAACGAACCGAGACCGGGCGCGACGGGATGGTATTGGGACTATACCCGCTTTGCGAAAGAAATCCCGGTACTGAGCGAAACGTCGAACAAGCTAAGTCATGACGCGCTGCAATTGATCCGCCGTTCGGGCGGCCATAACGATAAGCGCGTCGTCGCGCTCACCATAACGCAAGCCGACCCCAACCTGCTCTACCTCTACGAACACCCGGATGACCCCTATGTGATGGCAGGCGTCTTCTTCTACCCCAGCGACAGCTGGGAGGAAAACGCGCTAAGTCAAATCAAAACGGCGCTGGATCAGAAAATCCCGATTGTGATCAAAGAAATCGCGCCTATTCTTGAAACGTCTGACGAGGCGCGGCTGGCGGCATGGGGGGCATACGCCTATGGCGAGCTGGCGAAGCTGGGCGTTCCGGCGCAATATTGGAATCACGGGGGAGACTATGAAATATTCAACCGCCACACCGGGGAATGGCCGCGCAAGCCGCTCCTCAACGCCATGTTCGCCGCCTACGGGCTGACGCCGGGACCGGACTACGCGCCGCCGCCGCCGCCGTCTCCCTTCCCGTATGAATTGGAAGGCCCCTTCAAGGATTCAGCATTTACTTACTGGCAGGCCGGTTCCTGGCAGCAGCCCTTCCCCCTGAACGTATTGGAGGAAGCGGAAAAAATGGTGGTGGAATACGAGGGGCGGCTGACAGGCGGGTATACGTTTGCGCGGCATTATCCCTCACCCTGGGCGCAGTTTGACAGCGGCGGCCCGCGCATCACCGAAGAACCCGGCAAGCTCATCTTTGACCTGCGCGGGCTGGAAGGAACCCAACTCGGCTTTGCCGCGTGGGGCACAGGCAACGCCGCCAAAATCAAGCGTATTTACCTCGACACCTGGGAAGGAACGGGCGTTAAGCCGACTCCGCCGCCGCCCTCCGGCACGCAAGCCACCCCGTACCCGAACGTGGGGGTGACGCTGGACGGGGAAAAGGTTCCGGTGCAAGTCTACGGGATCAACGGCAACATCTACCTGCGGCTGTCCGACCTGGCCATTGCCGTGGGGATTTACGCCTACTGGGATGGGGCCGTGCAGCTGGATACCAGCCAGCCCGCCGGAGCGTCTACCCCCGGCGCGATGCCCACAGAGCCGGTAGAGGCCACGCTGTACCCCAACATCAAGGTATATCTGGACGGAACGGAAATCCCCGTCAACGTCTACGGCATAGACGGCAGCACCATCCTCGCCCTGGGCGACGTCGCCGCCGCGCTGGGGTTGACGGCGAAATGGGAGAACGAAACAGCGGTGCTGACACGGCCAGGCCCGTAGGGCGCGACGACCTCGGCGCGCCGTGTTTGCCCATTGTGCGTGACCGGGGACGGTCGCCCCTACGGGGTTTTGCGCCCCGCCGTAGGGACACGGCGTGCCGTGTCCGCGCGTGTGCGTCGGGGACATTTTGCGGGACGCGGAGGGCCGCGTCCCCTACAACCGTCATTGCGGGCTTGCCCCGCAATCTCCCGGGGAATCGCGAATCCGGGGGGATTGCGGGGCAAGCCCGCAATGACAGGAAAACAGGGGTTTCCGCCCCGCCGTTCGTAGGGCGCGATGCCCACATCGCGCCGTGTTCCATTTCCCAAGCGCGGCAGCCCGCCCTAAAATCCTCCGTCACGCCTGGCGGCGTGCCACCTCCTTTACGAAAGGAGGCTTGCGCGCCCTGTAAGGCTCCACCGTCAAGGCTCCTTTCTTAAAGGAGCTGTCGGCGAAGCCGACTGAGGATTGACAAAGTTCCGCACACACCATGCGCAGGACGCGACGCCCCCCCGCGAGAAGGAGGGGCTTGAATTTCGGCGCTCAATCGAGTATAATTGACGGAAGACGGGCTTTGTGATACACTGCATATAGGATGATGGCCGGAATGCCGGTACATTTTATGGGATCGAGGGTTATGAACAATGGATATAATGGTCGTGCCCAAGCCTATTTTCAACGCCTCTAAAACCGTCAAGGGCTATTATCTTTCCTTCCAGCTCGGCAACGCCCTGCTGGAGGAGGGGCGTCCTGTGTCTCTGGAGGACAACGTCCACTCGCCGTTTTTCGCGTTTGTCAACCAAATCGGACTGGCCACGCTGACGCTGGGCCTGCCAATCTTCGTTCCCGTGACCAATGTGCAGCTGGCGACCGATCTGGAGCGTATCTGCGAGGTGGAGCGGACCAACGTGGTCTTGCTGATGGGGAAAAAAATCGACCTGTCCGAGGCGAACCTGCAGCGAATCGCGCGCTTTAAGGAGCTGGGCTTTCAGGCCGCGTTTATCCACAGAACGGACATTGCCGCAATGGAACCGTTTTACCCGTATATCGATTATATATTCAGCGGCAACGACACCCCGGAGGTCATGTCGCTGGCCGGGAGCGTCAGGCGGAGCCGCCAGCCCGTCAAGGTGATCGCCAAGAACGTGTCCGACGATACGACCTTTGAGCGGATGAAAGCCTACGGGCTGGAGTATTTTGAGGGCTGCTTCTATGTGGAAGCCGTCAAGCGCGTAAAAACGCAGGTCTCCCCTCTCAAGGTAAACTATATCCGGCTCCTGGATCAGGTCAGCCAGGAGGATTTTGAGCTGGATCAGTTCGCGCGCATCATTCAGGAGGACGTAGCGCTGGCCATGCAATTCCTGAAAATGGTCAATACGTCCTCCGTGCGGAGCGGTGAGATTACGAGCCTGCGCCACGCGGCCGCGATGCTGGGGCAGAAAGAAGTGAAAAAATGGGCCACGACGGCCGTCACCATCACGCTGGGGCAGGAAGGGCCCAACGAAATCGTCCGTCTCTCCATGCTCCGGGCCAAGTTTTGCGAAAATCTGGCGGGGCTGTTCGAGCTGGGCGTCCATCGGGAAAATCTCTTTTTGATGGGCCTGTTCTCCGTGCTGGATGTGGTGATGGAGAGGCCCATGAAGGACGCGCTGGCGCTTGTGCATGTTCCGGACACCGTGCGGGCCGCGCTGATGGGCCAGCCCAGCGTTTTAAACGAGGTCTATCAGTTTACCCGCCTGTACGAGCTGGCGGACTGGAGCGAAATTTCCCGCATCGCGCTGATCCGGAATATGCCCATCAACCGAATTTTCCAGGCCTATAACGACGCGCTCGTCTGGTACGGCGAGCTGGTCATGGCTCCGGCGGCGGACCTGCGGGAGCCATAGCAACGCGCCCCCTTTGGCCGAAAAACACCGCCGTCACGCTCCGGCTGACGGCGGTGTTTTCGCGCGCGCCCATCGGCGGTTTCTGGCATGGATACCGTCCCGGGGACATATATTGAGTTACCCTTTTCACGAAAGCAGGTGCGGCGACAATGATCATCCGGCGGTCCCGCAGGCAGCGGCTGCCTCGCAGGCAGAACCTGCCCCGCGGGCAACGGTTGCCCCGTAGGCAGGGCGGTTCTTTGAAGCCCGTATTGGGCATTCTCGCGGCGGTTCTGGCGGTTTTGGCGGTTCAACATCTGGGGCTCCTCCCGGCGCTGTCCGAAGGAGAGTCCGCTACAGGCGGCTGGACCGGCAGCCCGGCGTTCCTCAGAGGCGTTCTGAGCCTCAGCGGCATCCGCGCGGCGCCGAAGGCCGCCGGGGAACCCGCCGCCCCGTCTTCGCAGGGGACGCTCGCTCCGCAGGAGACGGCTTCCCCGAAGGAGACGCTCGCTCCGCAGACGTTCTCCCCGAAGGAGACGGAGGGGCCGCAGAGGCCGGAGGATCCCGTGCGGGCAACGGACGGGCCGCCGCCCGTGCCGGAGGTCGACCCCTACGCCGCGTGGATCGGCGGCCCGTACAGCCCGCCGTCCGCCAGCGATCCGGAGGCCAAGCGCTTAATCGAGGTCACGCTGCTGCCCAGCGCCTCCGGCGGATACGACCACAACGGGACGGTCTTTCTCAAAAACCGCGTCGCCGACCCCCTGGATGTGGACGCGATTCTGGCGCGGCCCAGCATCCTGCGCCCCTCCGACGGCGGGCAGCCGCAAGTGCTGATCGTCCACACGCACGGCAGCGAGAGCTATTTTCCCGACGAGCGCGATTTCTATATCCCCAGCGACATCCAGCGCACGGAGGACACGCGCTTCAATGTCGTCCGCGTCGGGGAGCGCATCGCGGAGGGCCTGCGGGCGCACGGCCTGAACGTCCTGCACGACCAAACGATCTGCGACAGCCCCTCCTATTCCGGCTCCTACACCAAGAGTCTGGGCATCATCCGCCGGCACATTGAGGAAAACCCGAGCATTCAGGTGGTCATTGACGTGCACCGCGACTCGCTGGTCAGCGAAAACGGGACCGCCTACAAGGCCGTCACCGACACAGAGCGCGGCAAGACCGCCCAGCTGATGTTCGTGATGGGCAGCAATCTAAACGGCCTGGACCATCCAAACTGGCTGGATAACCTGAGTCTGGCGTTTCATATCCAGCAGGCCGCGCAGGAGACATACCCCGCGCTGATGCGTCCCATGACGCTCCGCCGGGAACGCTACAACCAGCACGCCTCACCCGGCTCCTGCATTCTGGAGGTCGGCACCGCGTGGAACACGCTGCAAGAGGCCCTGCTGGCGGCGGAGCTGTTCAGCGAAACGGCAGGACCCCTGCTGGCGGAGCGGCTGCTGAACGCTTGAAGGAACGCGCGCGCCGCTGTGGTTTGCCCGCGCGTGTGCGCTGGGAGGTTGTAGGGGACGCGGAGGGCCGCGTCCCCTACAACCGTCATTGCGGGCTTGACCCGCAATCTCCCGGGGGATCGCTAATCTGGGGGGGGATTGCGGGTCAAGCCCGCAATGACGAAAACAGGGGTTTGCGTCGCGCCCTACGGACGGGATACAGGCAAAGTCAATGCTCTTGCCCTGACAAGCATACAGTTGACCGTTGACATGGCCCTTCCGGCGGCGTATAATTGGAAAGATACTGAAATCCAGAGGACGGGGCCGATGATTTATAACGGCGTGCCGCTGCGGCATGAACTGAAGTATTACATTCCGGAGGCCGACCTGGCCGCCATGCGGGGCCGGGTGGCGGCTGTGCTGCGCCCGGACGAGCACGCGGGCGGCGACGGCTGCTACCATGTGCGCAGCCTGTACTTTGACGACCCGGCCTTCACCGATGTCTGGGAAAAGGAGTCCGGGGCCGGACGCCGCGCCAAAACGCGCGTGCGCGTCTATAACCGTTCGCCCGCCCTGATCCGCTTTGAGCGCAAGATCAAGGTCGACGCCTATGTCGGCAAGCAGTCCGCTCCGCTGACGCGCAAGCAGCTCGAGGCCATCCTGGGCGGGGAGACGTCGTTCCTGCTGCGCGCGGACAGCCCCGTGCTGCACCGCTTTTACGCCGACTACAAGCTGCGCCGCCTGCGTCCGGCCGTGATCGCCGACTATGAACGGGAGGCGTATACGCTTCGGGAGGGCGGCGTCCGCGTCACCTTCGACCGCAAGCTGACCGCCGCCGCAGGCGATTGGAACCTGTTTTCCGACGACGGCCTGATCTTCCATTACGCCTACCCGCCGCAAATGCTGACGATGGAGGTCAAGTTCGACGGCTTTCTGCCGGATGCCGTCAAGCGCCTGATCCGCCCGTACACCGCGCGGCGGGCCGAGATCAGCAAGTACATCCTGTGCGTCAAGGCCATCCGCCAAACCTACGCGCGGCTGGCGATTTGAGGCTTGAACATAGAGTCTCCGCTTTCCACCATCCATTTTGAACGCATGAAATACGTTTGCACGAAAGGGGCGTTTTCCCGATGAGGGATATCATCAACCAATTGTCGGCCTCCGGTTCCACGCTGACCATGCAGCGAACGGTCGCCACGCTGATTGTCGCGCTGCTGGCGGGCCTGTTCATCTTCTTTATCTATAAGAGCGGGTACCGGGGGGTTGTGTATACCCACGCCTTCAACGCGTCTCTGGTGCTGAGCTGTGTGATCACCGCCGTGATTGTGCTGGCCATCTCCTCCAACATCGCCCTCTCGCTGGGCATGGTCGGCGCGCTGAGCATTGTGCGCTTCCGCGCGGCCATCAAGGACCCGGTGGACGTGATTTTCCTGTTCTGGGCCATCTCCACGGGCATCGTGGCCGGCACGGGGGAGTTCGGCCTGCTGGCCGTGACCACGTTGGTGATCGGGGCCGCCGCGTGGGTGCTGTTCCGCGTGAAGTCCAAAAAGAGCTTCTTCCTGCTGATCATCGACGTGGAGGCCTCCTCCGCGCGTGAGTTACATACCGCCATGCGGAAAATGCCCGTGACCATGAAGAGCAAAAGCCTGGTGCGCGACCGCGCGGAGCTGGTCTACGAGCTGCGGATGCACCCCGACGCGGACACCCGCTTCCTGGAGGAGCTGCGCTCCCACCCCGGCGTTCACAGCGCGGTTCTCGTCGGCTACAACGGCGACTATGCCGAGTAGGGCAGTCAGAAAACCCCGCGTATCGCGGGGGAAACGCTATGCCCTGACCGCCGTTCTGCTGGCGGCGGCGGGCCTGCTTTTGGCGTTTTCCGCGCGGGAGCTGGCGCGGAAGCCCGTGATTATCGTCAGCGAGGTCTGCTCCGTCAACCGGGGCATCCTGACCGATGAGGACGGCCGGCACAGCGACTTCATCGAACTGTACAACGCCGGGGATATCGGCGTCAGCCTGCGCGGCTGGTATCTGTCCGACAGCGACAACCAGCCCCTGCGCTGGCGGTTCCCCGACACGCCGCCCCTGATGCCGGGCGAGTACCTCTACGTGTTTGCCTCCGGCGCGAACAAAACCCAGGCGGACGGCATCCACCACACCAGCTTCAGCATTTCGCAGACCGGCGAGCCGGTCCTCCTCAGCAACGCCTCCGGCGTGCTGGTCAGCCGCGCGGAGCCATTTGCCGGCGTGGACAACACCTCATACGCCTGGATTGAGGCGATCGGGGGCTACGCCTATCTGGCCGTCCCCACGCCCGGCGCGCCGAACACCGGCGCCTATGCTCTGGACCCCTCCGGACTGCGGCCCGACGATACGCGCCTGATCATCAGCGAGTACATGAGCCAAAACTCCAGCGTCCTGCCCGACGCGGACGGGGCGTTCCACGACTGGGCGGAGATATATAACCCCAACGATTTCACCGTCTCGCTGGCCGGCTGGTCGCTGTCGGACAACTCCGGCAACTTAGAGAAATGGACCTTCCCCGGCGGTTACGCCATCGGGCCGGGCGAATACATCACGCTCTGGTTGTCGGGTTTGGACGAGCCGGGGCACGTGAGCTTCCGGCTGGGCAGGCAGGATCAGGAGCTGCTGCTGGTTGACCCGAACGGGCGCGCCGCCGACACGATTCCCATCATGGACACGCCGCTGGACACCAGCTACGGGCGGATGCCCGACGGAACGGAGGGCTACTTCGCCGTCCCCACCCCCGGCCAACCCAACCTCGGCCCGCCCGCGCCGGACTTTGCCTCGCTGGAATGGGACGCGCCGGAGGTCTACATCATGGAATACATGTCCTCCAACGATTTTTATATCCCCGACGAGGAGGGGGACTATAACGACTGGGTAGAGCTGTACAACCCCGGCGCGGAGGCGGTCAATCTGGCGGGCTATACGCTGTCGGACCGGGAGGACAGCCTGGACAAGTGGGAATTTCCCGCCGGCTCCGTCCTCGCCCCCGGTGAGCGTCTGGTTATCCAGCTTTCCGGCAAAAAACTGCCCGGCCACGCGAATTTCTCCCTCGGGCGGGACGACCACGGCGTGTTTTTGAGTGACCGCTACGGGCGGTGCATCGACAAAGCGCCCCTGGTGATGCCCCAGTCCCACGTCTCTTACGGGCGCGATGAAAATAACTACGACCGCTGGCTGTTTTTCCCGCGCCCCACACCCGGCGAGCCGAACACCACCGAGGGCTTCGAGTCCCTGGGCGGGATCTCCGCGCTCTCCTGGCGCGGGCTGTACATCGCGGAGGTTTCGCACAAAAACTGGGTTTCGCTGGGCAACGCGGCGGACGAACCGATCCAGACGGCGGGCTGGCATCTGTCGGATTCCGGCGGCGACCTCCGCCGGATGGCGCTGCCGGACCGGACGCTGGAGCCGGGCCAAACCCTGCGCGTGGATACCTCTTTCGGCATCCGCGGCGGGGGAGAGACGCTGTACCTGACCGACGGAGCGGGCGCGCTGCGGGATTCCATGCACACCGGCTCCCTGCGGCTCGGCGTGACCAGCGGGCGGGCGGGGGACAGCGAGACGCGCGTGTACTTTCTGGCGGACGCCTCCGGCGCGGGGGACCGGAGCCAAACCTATTCCGGGTACGCCGGGGAGGTGCGCGCCAGCCACGACGACGGGTATGTGCCCGCCGGCACAAGCGTTGCGCTGACCGCGCCCCAGGGCGGAACGGTCCGCTATACCCTCGACGGCACGGAGCCGACGGCGGCCTCCCCCGAATACACCGCGCCCATCGTGATCAGCGGCCCCACGCCGCTGCGCGCCCGCGTCTTCCGCGAGGGCCGCCTGCCGGGCCATATTCTGACGCGCACCTATCTGACCGGGGAGAGGCACACGCTGCCGGTGATCCACATCACCACCGATCCGAAGAACCTCTTTGACCATAACATCGGCATCTTTGCCGACGGCCCCGGCTGGACGCCGACCTTCCCGCACGTCGGCGCGAACTTCTGGAAGGACTGGGAGAGGCCCATTCACTTTGCTTATTATAACGAGGACGGAACGCTGTGCGTGGAGTCCGCCGCGGGCGTCAAGACCTTTGGCCAGTATTCCCGCGCCGAAAAGCAAAAGGCGGTGGCGATCCAATTCCGAAAGGATTACGGCGCCAACCGCGTCGCCTACCCGTTCTTCCCGGGAAATGAGGTCAGCGAGTACGGGTCGCTGGTTCTGCGCGCCTCGGGGCAGGACTGGAACATCAGCAAGCTGCGCGACGCGTTTATGGCCACGTCGGTCAAGGACACGATGGATCTGGACCTGATGGACGCGCGCCCCGCGGCCGTCTACATCAACGGCGAATACTGGGGCTTGTACAACCTGCGCGAGAAGATCAACGAGAACTATTTCGAGACCCGCTACGGCGTGCCGGAGGATGAGATCGACATCATCAAGGGCAACTCCAGGGCCATTGAGGGCAGCAACCGGGAGTACGTGGCCTTCGTCGACTCCCTGACGACGATGAACACCACCACCGACGCGGCCTATGAGTATATCGACGCGCGCATGGACCTGACCAACTGGATGGATTTCTGGATATGCCAGACGTATTTTGTCAACACCGACAGCGGCAACATCAAGTTTTGGAAACAGCACGGCGAGGGGAACAAGTGGCGCTGGGTGTTGTTCGACCTGGACTGGGCGCTGTTTCCCTCCACCTATCAGCACTACCCCATTGCGCGCATGATTGATTCCACGGGCCACGGCGTGGGGCGGATGTTCTCCACGCGAATCGCGCGGGAGATTTTGAAAAACAAGCGCATCCGCGACGAGTTTGTGGCGCGCTACGAGTACCATCTGGACCACACGTTCCAAACCGACCGCATGATCGGCATCCTGGACAGCTACGCCGACCTGATCCGCCCCGAGCTGCCCGCTCAAATCGAACGCTGGGGCGGCCCCGGCTCGATGGCGGGCTGGGAGCGGAACGTCGACCGGATACGGAATATCCTGCGCGAACGCCCCGCCGCGGCCCGGGCGGAGCTGGAGGCAATACGGAATTACCGGGGGTAGGGGAACGTGGCGTAGCGACACCCCCGCCCGCAGCGTTTGCCCAGACGCACACGCCGTAGGACGCGACGCCCTCGGCGCTCCGTGGGTTGCCCGCATCCCCTCCGTAGGGGACGCAGACCTCGGCGTCCCGCAGGGTTATCTGCAAACTTCGGGGGAAGGGTTTTCACCGTTTGCCCGTGCGGCTGTTGGTTTGGGTG
>WRLJ01000040.1 GCA_009777685.1 Oscillospiraceae bacterium
GACCGCCGGTTCAAGGAAACCGGCCATGAAAACGTCTACCTGCCGCTGCTGATCCCCGAATCGCTGCTGCAAAAGGAGAAGGATCATGTGGCGGGCTTTGCCCCCGAGGTCGCGTGGGTCACGCACGGCGGCCCGGAAAAGCTGACCGAGCGGATGTGCATCCGGCCCACCAGCGAGACGCTGTTCTGCGAGCATTACGCCCAGGTGATCCAGTCCTGGCGCGATCTGCCCAAGCTCTATAACCAATGGTGCAGCGTCATGCGCTGGGAGAAATCGACGCGCCCGTTCCTGCGCGGGCGGGAATTTCTCTGGCAGGAGGGCCACACCATCCACGCCGCCGCCGAGGAGGCGATGGAGGAGACCCTGCGGATGCTGGACATCTATTGCGATTTGGCCGAGAACGTGCTGGCCATGCCCGTGGTCAAGGGCCAGAAAACGGACAGCGAGAAATTCGCCGGAGCCGTGGCCACCTATACCTTTGAAAACATGATGCACGACGGCCAGGCGCTCCAGTCCGGCACGACGCACTACTTCGGGGACGGCTTCGCCCGGGCCTTCGGCATCCAGTTCACCGATAAGGACAACACGCTGAAATACCCGCACCAGACCTCGTGGGGCATCTCCACACGCCTGATCGGCGGCGTGATCATGACCCACGGCGACGACAGCGGCCTGAAGCTCCCGCCGCGCGCCGCGCCCATCCAAACCGTCGTCGTGCCCATCGCGCAGCACAAGCCGGGGGTGCTGGACAAGGCGCGGGAGGTCGCAGGGCAGTTGGCGCGCGCCGGTGTGCGCGTCAAGCTCGACGACAGCGACCAGAGCCCGGGCTGGAAATTTGCCGAGTGGGAAATGAAGGGCGTGCCGCTGCGCGTCGAGCTGGGCCCGCGCGATATCGAGACGGGCCAGTGCGTGCTGGCGGCGCGGACCGGCGGCAAGGAGCCGGCGGGGCTGGACGGCCTCGCCCAGCGTGTGCGCGATAAGCTGGAGGAGATTCAGAAGACCATGTATGACGCCGCCGCGGCCAACCTCAAGGCCCGGACCACGACCGCGCTGACGCTGGACGAGATGACGCAAACCGCCAAACAAAAGGGCGGCTTCATCAAGACCATGTGGTGCGGCTCCGCCGAATGCGAGGCGGCGGTCAAGGACGCGACGGGCGGCATGAAGAGCCGCTGCATCCCCTTTAAGCAGGAAACGCTGTCGGATGTCTGCGCGATCTGCGGCGCGGAGGCGGAGACGATGCTGGTCTGGGGATACCAATACTGACGGGAAAGCCGGCGGGCGCTTGCCCGCCGCGCGTTTGTCCCTCACCCTTGAAGCCGGAGGATTCCGTCATGGACGAAATCATCGCCATTCTCTCCAGTCTCCACCCCGAAATCGACGCGGCCTCCTGTGAGGAGCTGGCCGACGGCGGGGTCATAGATTCGTTCGATATCGTCTCCATCATCGCGGAGGTCCGCGAGCGCTTTGACGTGACCCTCACCGCCGCGCATATCCTGCCGGAGCATTTCAATTCCGCCCGCGCGCTGTGGGCGTTAGTGGAAGGGCTTATGGATTAGAGCCATGCTGTTTACATCCTACACATTCCTGCTGTTTCTGGCGGTTGTGCTGACCGCTTGCTGGCTGTGCCCGCCGCGCTTCCGCTGGAGGCTGACGCTGGCCGCCAGCGTGGTGTTCTACGCCTGGCTGGGCTGGAGCAGTCTGGCGTACTTAGCCGTCACGGTGGCCTTGGCCTACGTGGCCGGACGCCTTATGGGACGCCTGCACGCCCAGCGCGAGGCGTTCCTGTCCGCCTCCGCGGACCGGCCGCGTGAGGAGCGCAGGGCCTACAGCAAGCGCAACGAGGCGGCCAGACGGCGCGTGCTGGCGGCCTGCCTGACGCTGATCCTGGGGGCGCTGCTGGCCGTGAAGTATACCGCGTGGGCCGTCGGCGGCGCAAACGCCCTGTTCGGAACGGGACTGGCCGCGCCGCGCCTGCTGATGCCGATGGGCGTCTCGTTTTTCACCTTCCAAACCGCCGGCTATCTGATCGACGTCTATCGCGGCGCTGTCAAGGCCGAGCGCGGCGCGGCGCGGCTGGCGCTGTTCTGCTCGTTTTTCCCGCAGATGGTGCAGGGCCCGATCAGCCGCTGGGGCGACCTGTCGCAGACGCTGTTTTCCGCTGACAAGATCAACTCAGGGGATTTTTTCGCTGGAATTCAACGCATTGTATTGGGGTTTTTCAAAAAACTTGTGATCGCCGACCGCCTGCTAGCCGCCGTGAGGACTGTTACCGCCGACCCGGAGACCTACCACGGCGCGTATGCGGCGCTGGGCATTTTGCTGTACGCCGTCACGCTGTACGCGGACTTCACCGGCGGCATCGACATCGCCCTGGGCGCGGCGCGGGCGATGGGGGTGCGGCTGGCGGAGAATTTTGACCGCCCGTTTGCCGCCGCGTCCGCCGCGGAATACTGGCGGCGCTGGCACATCACGATGGGCACATGGTTCCGGGATTACCTGTTCTACCCGCTGTCGGCCTCCCGCCCGCTGACGCGGCTGTCCCGCTGGGCGCGGGGGAAGAACGCGGCGGCGGGCCGCCGGGTCCCCGTCTACGCGGCCACGCTGACGGTGTGGCTGGCGACCGGCGCGTGGCACGGCGCGAGCTGGAACTTCTGGGTCTGGGGGCTGGCCAACGGGCTGGTGATCGTCCTGTCGGAGGAGTGCGCCCCGCTGTACAAGCGCTTCCACGCGCGCTTCGGGCTGGGGAAGACCGCCGCCTACCGCGCGTTTGCCGTCGTCCGCACCTTCTGCCTGATGAGCCTGATCCGTTCGCTGGACATTTACGACGGTGTGGGTACGACATTTCGAGCCATTGGCTCTATTGTCACGCGGTTTGACGCGGGAAATGTCATAAACGGCGGCTTTTCCGCGCTGGGCCTGACTGCCGGGGACGCGGCGGTCGCGGCGGGGGCCGTGCTGGTGCTGCTGGTTTGGGGGCGGCGGGGCCGGGACGGGACGCGCGAGACATCCGCCGCGCTTCAGACCGCGCTCACGCTGGCACTGCTGATGGTCACGCTGGTGTTCGGGGCCTATGGGCCGGGGTATGACGCGGGGCAGTTTATCTACAACCGGTTTTAGGAGGCGGGAGGGATATGGTAAGGCGCATGGTTCTACCCGTTGCCGCGGCCGCGGCGTTTATCCTCCTGCTGGCCGCCGTTCAGCGACTGCTGATGCCCAAATACATGGACGGCGTATACGAGGGCCGCCTTGTCGCGGAGTATTATTCGGAGGAAAAATTTCACGATGTAATCTTTATCGGCGACTGCGAGCTGTATGAAAACGTCTCCCCCGCCGCGCTGTGGGAGGGCTTCGGCATCCCGTCGTACATCCGGGGCAGCGCGCAGCAGCTGGTCTGGCAGTCGTACTATCTGCTGGAGGAAACCCTGCAATACGAAACGCCCGGGGTCGTGGTGTTCAGCGTGCTGGCGATGATGTACGACACGCCGCAGAGCGAGGCGTACAACCGCCTGCACGCGGACGGGATGCGCCTGTCGCCGCAGAAGCTGAAAACCGTCGGCGCGTCGATGACGGAGGGGGAGGCGTGGATCACCTACCTGCTCCCGCTGCTGCGCTACCACGACCGCTGGCGCGAGCTGTCCCGCGCGGACCTCGCGTATTTCTGGGGCGGGCGGCGCGTCTCGCACAACGGGTTTATGGTCCGCGCCGACGTGCGCCCAGCGGGTCCGATGCCCGTGCCGCCGAAGCTGCCGGACTACCGCTTCGGGGAGAACGCCTACGCCTACCTGGACAAAATAGCCGACCTGTGCGAGCAAAACGGCGCGGTGCTGCTGCTGGTCAAGGCTCCGAGCCTGTACCCGCACTGGTACGAGCCGTGGGACGGGCAGATGGCGGAGTACGCGGCGGCGCGCGGTCTGGAGTACCTGAACCTGCTGGCGCTGTCGGACGAGATCGGCCTTGACTTTCAAACGGACACCTACAACGGCGGCCTGCATCTGAACGTCTGGGGCGCGGAGAAGCTCAGCGCGTACCTGGGGCCGTTCCTGCGGGAGCGCTACGCCCTGCCCGACCGCCGGGGGGAGGACGCCGCGCTGGACGCGCGCTGGGCGGCCAAGCTGGCCGCATACCAGGCGCAAAAGGACGCCCAGCGGCGGGAAATCGAGGAACACGGAAAAATCGTAACGGCATTTTTCGCCGATTGACAAGGCAGGCCGCGGGGTGGATAATAAGGATAGGATGGAGGTCGCCGTCATGCGTAAATTACGGGTACTTACTCTCATACTGCTCCCGCCGCTCCTGTCCGCCTGCGCGGCCCGGACCGCGCCGCCGCCGGCGGTTTCCGCCGTGCCGCCGGGCGTGCCGCCCGTGACGGAGCCTTCCGGCGCGCCGGAAGAGGAGGTCTGGACATTCACGGCCCGGGATGTAACCGTCGTCATGGGCCAGCCCGCCGCCCCGTACATCGAGGCGCTGGGCGAGCCGCAGAGCCTGTTCGAGGCCCCCTCCTGCGCCTTTGAGGGCGTGGACCGCATCTATACGTATCCCGGCTTTCAGCTGTATACCTTTCCCCGGGACGGCATAGACCATGTCCTGAGCATCCAGCTGACCGACGACAGCTGGGTCACGGACAAAGGCCTGTACATCGGGCGCGGGCTGGAGGATATGCTGGCGGCATACGGCGGCGGGTACGAGCAAAACCACGGCGAATACGCCTACCCCCTCGGCGCTTCCGTGCTGGCGTTTCTCATCGAGGGCGGCGAGGTGGCGGCCATTACCTGGAGATGGGAGACATAGCGAGGGACGCGCCCATTGCGCGTCCCCGCCCGCTTTTGCGCGTGATGCTACGCGCGATCCTCGGCATGGCGGCTTTCCCGTTCCCGAAAGAGCAGGGAAATACACCATACGCCCGCCAAACCAAATATCGTATACACGATCCGGCTCATCACCGCGCCCTGGCCATGGAAGGCCCAGGCCACGATGTCAAAGCCAAAAATGCCGATACAAGCCCAGCTCAGCGCGCCCAAGATCACCAATACCAATGCGACTCTGTCCATGATGACCTCCAAATCTGAAAAGGAAGCAATCGCGCGTTTCCGGGTCGTTCCGGCCCGGCGGCATAGTCCCGCAAAGCCGCGCGATAAGCCGCTGAGATTGTTCTCAGCGGCCTTTAGTTTGCGCAGGTTTCCCCAAAGTATGCCCGCGGGCGGTCAAACGGGTTTGCGCGATTTCAGGAGCTTCAGCCGCGAAAAATCCTCGCGGTCCTTTTCCTCCAGCGCCTCGGAGATAAATTTAACGCCGCGCGTAAAATCCGGAATGATGATGTTTTGCAGCGCGTTTGCGCGTTTCTGCGTTTTTTTGATGGCCACGGCCAGGCGGTAGATGGACGTTTCCACCTCCGCCAGCTCCCGCGTCAGGCGCTTGACGCGGACAAAGCCCCCGCGCGCCTCGTCCAGCCGCGAATTGGTCAGCGCGAAGCCATACGGCACGGTGTTCTCCTGTTCCTCCACGGCGGAGACGATGGGGATTTCCACCCCCATGACGCTGCGGAACCGGATGCCGACCGAATCGTCCAGCGTCACGGTTTCCGCCAGATCCATGTGCTGGCCCAGCGTGATGTTGGCCGAGCGCAGCGCGGTGTAGGCGTCGGCGAAGGTCGACTCGATGCGCCCCTGGATTTCCGCCGCGCGGTCCAGCAGGCCCATGATCTCTCGGATCAGGATGTTCCGTTTGCGGTCCATCAGGTCATAGCCCAGCCGCGCAAGAGTCAGGCTGCGCTTGAGGGCCAGCAGGTTGCCCTTGGTCGGGGTCCGGTTCGGCATATCTCCGCCTCCTCCCGCAATCCTTTTACAGGTCGCCGCGCAGGGCCGCGGCGCCGTCCTCGTGGTAGTATTTCCTCAGCAGCGTCTCTTCCACGCGGTCCAGCTCCTCCCGAGGCAGAACGCCGAGGGCCTGCCAGCCAAGCGCGAGGGTCTGGTCGATGGTGCGGTTCTCTCCGGGGCTTTGGCGGATGACGTGCTCTTCCAGGAGACGCCCGAATTCCATGTATTTTTTATCCGTCTCGCCCAGCTCGTCCTCGCCGATGACGCCGGCCAGGTTGCGGACCTCCTGCACGCGCGCGTAGGAAGAGAACAGCTGGTTGGCCAGAATGGGATGGTCCTCGCGCGTATACCCCTTGCCGATGCCGTCCTTCATCAGGCGCGACAGGCTGGGCAGCACGGCGATCGGCGGGTACACCCCGGCCTGGTCCAGCTCGCGGTCCAGCACGATCTGGCCCTCGGTGATGAATCCGGTCAGGTCGGGAATCGGGTGCGTGATGTCGTCGTTGGGCATGGTCAGAATCGGGACCTGCGTGACCGAGCCGCCCATCCCTCGGAGCATCCCCGCCCGCTCGTACAGGGAGGCGAGGTCGGAATACAGATAGCTCGGATACCCCTTGCGCGACGGGATTTCGCCCTTGGAGGAGGAAAACTCGCGCAGCGCCTCGCAGTAGGAGCTCATGTCCGTCATGATCACCAAAACGTGGAAGCCGCAGGTAAAGGCCAGATATTCCGCCGCCGTCAGCGCGCAGCGCGGCGTCAGCACGCGCTCGATGATCGGGTCGGAGGCCATGTTCATGAACATCACCACGCGCTGGATGGCCCCGGACTCCTCGAAATTCCGCCGGAAAAAGTCCGCCGTGTCGTTCTTGACGCCCATCGCCGCGAAGACGACGGCGAATTCCGATTCGTCATCCCCGGCGGTTTTGGCCTGACGCACAATCTGGGCGGCGACCTCGTTGTGACGCAGGCCCGCGCCGGAGAAAATCGGCAGCTTCTGCCCGCAAATCAGCGTGGACATGCCATCGATGGCCGATATGCCGGTCAGGATGCACGAGCGCGGATACAGACGGCTGACCGGATTGATGGCGCTGCCGTTGATGTTGCGGCGTTCCTCGGGATACAGCTCGCCCAGCCCGTCGACAGGGCGGCCCGCGCCGGAGAAGACGCGGCCCAGCATTTCCCGCGAAAGCGGGATTTCCATCGGGGCGCCCGAAAAGCGCGTGCGCACATTCTCCAGAGACAGCCCGCGCGTGCCCGAGAACAGCTGGACGACGGCCCGCGTCCCCTCCAGCAGAATCACGCGGCCCAAACGGCGCTCGCCGTCCGCCAGCGTCAGCTCGCACATTTCCTCATAGCCGGCGTTTTCCACGCCGTCCAGCACGACCAGCGGCCCCCGTATCTCCGACAGGCCCAGGTATTCCATTCTCACGGGCACACCTCCGTCCCGGCAAACGCGCGCCGCGTCCGCCCTATCTGTTTGCCTCCAGCACCGAGCCCACCGCCGCGTCCACGCCGATGCGGATATCGTCCAGCTGCAAAAGCTGGTCGTTGGGCACGTCATACTTGATGCGGATGAGCCTGTCAAAGATGCCGGTCTCCTTCAGACGGCTCAGCGGGATCCCTCGGTCCACCAGCCGCCGGGCCTCGTCGTAGAGGTGCATCATGACCTCCATCATGCCCTTCTGCTTTTCAATGGGCACAAAGGTGTCCGTCTCGTGGTAGGCATTTTGCTGGAGAAAGCCCAGCCGCACGACGCGGGCGCACTCGATGACCAGCTTTTGCTCCTCGGGCAGAATATCCGCGCCGATCAGCTTGACGATCTCCATCAGCTTGCTTTCCTCTTGCAGCAGCCGGGTCACGCGCGCGCGCAACCGGGCAAAGTCGCGGCCCAGCCGTTCCTCGTACCACGGCGCCAAATCCTCCAGATACTCGGAGTACGACGTGATCCAGTTGATGGCCGGAAAATGGCGGGCATAGGCCAGCTGGCGGTCCAGCGCCCAAAAGGCGCGGATAAAGCGCTTGCTGTTCTGCGTGACCGGCTCGGAGAAGTCCCCGCCCTGCGGGGAGACCGCGCCGATGACCGTCACACTGCCCTCCTGCCCGCCCAGCGTGACCTTATAGCCGGCGCGCTCGTAGAACTCGGCCAGACGGCTGGACAGATAGGCGGGAAAGCCCTCCTCGGCGGGCATTTCCTCCAGGCGGCCCGATATCTCGCGCAAAGCCTCGGCCCAGCGCGAGGTCGAGTCGGCCATGACCGCGACGTGATATCCCATGTCGCGGTAATATTCCGCGATCGTCATGCCGGTGTAGACCGACGCCTCGCGCGCCGCCACGGGCATGTTGGAGGTGTTGGCGATCAGCACCGTGCGGTCCAGCAGCGGCTTTCCGCTTTTGGGGTCCGGAAGCTGGCCGAATTCCTCCAGCACCTGGGTCATTTCGTTGCCGCGCTCGCCGCAGCCGAGGTATACGATCACGTCCGCGTCGCTCCACTTGGCCAGCTGGTGCTGGGTGATGGTCTTCCCCGCGCCGAACGGGCCGGGCAGGGCGGCACAGCCGCCCTTGGCGATGGGGAACAGCGTGTCGATCACGCGCTGGCCCGTAATCAGCGGCATGGAGATCGCCAGCCGCCGGGCCGAGGGCCGCGCCTCGCGGATCGGCCAGCGGCCGGCCAGGGTCAGCTCGCGCACGTTCCCCCGCGCGTCCCGGAGCCTCAACAGCGGCTCATGGACGGTATACGCGCCCGGAGGGGCGGTCCACTCGACCGATCCGCCTTCCGGAGCGGCGCAGCGGTGCGTGATGATTTCCGTTTCGGGGCAGGAGGCCCAGCAGGCTCCGGCCGTCAGCGTGTCGCCGGCCGCGGCGTGGAACGTCACGTCCCATTTGCGTTCCGGGTCCAGCGCGGGCAGGTTCACGCCGCGCCCCATAAACGGCCCCGTCGCGTTCTCCAAGGCCCGGAGGGGGCGCGCGATGCCGTCAAAAATGTTGTGCAGCAGGCCCGGGCCCAGCTCGATGGACAGCGGCTCGCCCAAGCCCTCCGCCGGGTCGCCGGGCTTCAGTCCGGCGGTGTCCTCATAGACCTGCACGACGGCCTCCCGCTCCGTAACGCCGACCACCTCGCCGATCAAGCGCTCCGCGCCGACCCGGACCGTTTCCATCATGGTCAGGGCACGGCCGCCGCGCAGTTTCACCACCGGGCCGTTGACGCTGTGGACCGTGATGCTCATGCCTCCGCCTCCTGTTCCTCCGCCTCCGCGGTCCGGAAGGCCATGTCCGGCCCGAACAGCTCCGCGAACCGGCCGGACAGTTCCTCCAGGGTCGTGTCAAAGCTCTCGTCAATCTGCATCCGTCTGGCCGGACAGACCGCCCGCAAGCCGCCCACCCGGAAAGCGCCCTCGCGGAAGGTGACGGTATGGGGCGTCCGCTTCGGCGCGATGGCCTCCGCCAGCGGCATATCCTCCGCGCGCAGATAGATATCCGTATCCGCGCCGAACGCCCGCACGGCCCGCTCCGCCAGACCGCGTAGCTGCTCCGTGTAGGCCTCCGCGCACACATAGACGGCCAGCCGCTCGCGGACCAGCGCCAGAACCTCCGCGCTCATTTCACTGCGGCGCAGGGCCAGGGCGCGCTTGTTGTCCATGGCCGTCCGGGAAACGCGCTGCCCGGCGGCGGCGCGAATCTGCGCGGCTTCGGATTTGATATAGCGGAACGTCTCGCTCAGGGTCTCGTCCTCGGCGACGGACAGCGCGTGGTCGCTCTCCTGCCGGATGGCCTCGTATATCTGCCTGGCCTCCGCCGCCGCGTCGGCCGTGATGGCCCCGGTAAAACGCTCCAGTTTGTCGTTGTAAAGGCCGCTCATGCGATTTCCTCCTTGCCTGCGCCCCGGTCTATAGCTTAACGCCGATGGCCTCGCGGATGTATCTGGTGATGCTGTCCGGAGCGCGGCCCGTTCCGTGGCGGTCGGGAATCTCGACCACCAGCGTCTGCTGGCTGCGCAGCTTCAGCTCGCCGATCAGCTCCGGGCACAGCCTGGCCAGCGCCTCCGTGATCAGAACCACACCGACGTCCGGATCGGCGATGCAGTCCGCCAGCGCCTGCCGCACCTGCTGTCTGTTCTCCGCGCGCACGCCGCCGACGCCCGCCAGCCGGAAGCCCTGCAGCGTGTCGTCGCTGCCGGAGATGACAAAATACCGCATACCGCCGCGCCTAAATACGCGACAGGATCATCAGCGAAATGATCAGGCCGTACAGCGCGATGCCCTCGGCCAGCCCCACGAAAATCATCGAACGGCCGAACATCCTTTCATTCTCGCTGATCGCGCCCAGCGCCGCCGACGCCGCCGACGCCACCGCGACGCCGCCGCCGATGCCGCTCAGCCCGGTCGCCAGCGCCGCCGACAGAAAGCCCATGCCGGCGTCTGAAATCGCCCCCGCCGTTCCCGCGGCCGCCATCCCGCCGTCCGCGGCCAGCGCGCTGCCCGCGCCAAAGGCCAGCACCGCCGCGCTGACGCCGGCAAAGCAGGCGATTTGCGTCAGCAGGGCCGCCCGGGCGGACCGTCCCCTTTTGCGGCGCCGGCACACCCAAACCAGCGACGCCGGCAGAAATACCGCGGCGGCGGCGGAGCAAATCAGCTCAAAACCCATGATTGTTACCTCCCGTTATCGTTAAGGTTGAAAATGTCAGTTTCCGTCCATGCGGGCCTTGTAATTGATGATGATCGGCTGATAGGGGCGGCCCGTGCCGCTGAAGAACCGTCCGAACAGCTCGTAGAAGTCAAGCCTCAGAACCTGAATGGCGACCAGGACCGCCTCGATGCCGATGACGATGAGATTGCCCAGAACCAGCACCGCGAGGTTAGGGCTTCGCTCCGGGGGGTAAGCCAGCGCGTAGACCACGCCCATCATCGAGGCGTGGCTGATGGCGTACGCGCCCACGCGCAGAAAGGAGAGCGTGTGGGTGATATAGGCCAGCAGCGTCTCAAAC
>WRLJ01000041.1 GCA_009777685.1 Oscillospiraceae bacterium
GTGCCTCCCCGCAAACAAAACCCCCGTATGACCGGCAGGGGGGCTGGGGGCGGCACGCCCCCAGTGGGGGGTTCCGGGGGAGACCTCCCCCGGAAATGCCTGAAGACCACCCAAACCCACAGCCGGACGGGCAAACGGTGAAAGCCCGTTCCCCGAAGTTTGCGGATAACCCTGCGGGACGCCGAGGTCTGCGTCCCCTACGGTGTGTGCGCTATCTGCCCCTACGCCATTGACAAGCCCCGCGCGCGGGGATACAATGGAAGCCGGTTAGGAGTGTCAGTATGAGCCAAACAGTCGCGCGGGGATTCCTGCGCTCGACCGCGCTGGTGACCGCCGCGGCGATCATCACGAAATTTATGGGATTTATCCGGGAAATCACGATGGCCTACGTGTACGGCGCGGGGACGGTCAGCGACGCCTTCGTCGCGGCCTTCACCCTGCCGGGCGTCGTGCTGTCCATCGCCGGCTCGGCGCTGGCGGCGGCGTTCATCCCGGTGTGCTATAAGATCGGGGAGGCCGAAAAGCACCGCTTTACCAGCAATGTCCTCAACTGTCTGGCGATCATCGGCCTGCTCTTTACCGCCGTCTTCGCCGTCTTTCCGCAGGCGCTGGCGTTTCTGTTCGCCTCCCAGTTCGACGCGGAGACGCTGGCGCTGGCCTCGCGGTTCCTGCGTATCATTGTGCTGGGGTCCGCGCCGCTGCTGATGCTGGACGTTTTCCGCGCGCACCTGCAAATGCAGAACGCCTTTTTCTTCGCCTCGGTCATCAGCGTGGTCAGCAACCTGACCATCATCCCCGCCATCCCCCTCAGCAAGAGCCAGGACTGGCCGGAGCTGATGGCGGTCGGCGTCGCGGCGGGGTATTTCCTGTGCTGTTTCGCCCTGCTGGCCCGCTGCCGGAAGCACGGGCTGCAATACTCGCTGTACCTCAACCCCCGCGACGAGGGGATGCGCCATTTGATCCGGACGATGATGCCCGTGTTTCTGGCCATCGGGATCGCGGAGATCAATCAGGTCGTGGACCGCAACTTTGCCTCCTGGCTGCCGTCGGGGGCCATGACGTGCCTGAACTTCGCGGCGCGGCTGAGCAGTCTGATTACGATGGTCATCGGGGCCTCGCTGGTCACGGTGCTGTTTCCGAGGATGTCCGAGCGCGCCAGCGGCGGCGACACGGATTCGGTGCGCCGCTATCTCAGCGAGAGCATCCGCAAGCTGTTTCCGGTTCTGTTGCCGGTCACCGTCGGGGCGATTTTGCTGGCCGGGCCGATCATCCGCCTGCTGTTCCAGCGCGGCGAGTTCGGCGGGGAGGATGCCGCGCGCACGGCGGAGGCGCTGCAGATGTACGCGCTGGCGTTTTTCTTCAACAGCGCAAACCCGCTTTTGGTCCGCGCGTTCTATGCCCTGCGCAGCACCAAGACGCCGGCGCTTTGCTCGGCGGTGTCCGTGGCCTCCGGGATCGGGATGAACTTTCTGCTGATCGGGCCGCTGGAGCATCGGGGTCTGGCGCTGTCCACCAGTCTGGCGGCGGTGGTGTCGTGTTTACTGCTGAACCTGAATATGCGCCGCAGGCTGGGCAAGCTGGGCCTGCTGGCCGATATGCCGGAGCATATCAAGACCCTCGCCGCCGCCGCGCTGATGGGCGGGACGGTTTGGCTGGCCCTGCGCTTCGTGCCCGTCATGGAGGCCGGCAGTACGCTGATGTGCGCCGTGTATACGGCGGGGCTGATCCTGCTGGGCGCGGCGGTGTACGCCGTCTGCCACGCCGTACTGCGGACGCGGTTTTTCGGGGACGTGATGAATCTCCTGAAGGGCATGAGAAAAAGGAGCGCCGGCGCATGACCGCCGCCGCCCCTCCGGAGGATCAAGTCTTTATCCGCCGGGCGCTGGAGCTGGCCGCCCTGGCCGCCGCCGAGGGGGAGGTGCCGGTCGGCTGTGTGGTCGTCCACCGGGACGGGCGCGTCGTCGGTGAGGGCCGCAACCGGCGCGAGGGCGCGAAGGACGCGCTGGCCCACGCGGAGCTGGAGGCCATCCGGGCGGCCTGCGCCGCGCTGGGCGGCTGGCGGTTGCACGAGTGCGATTTGTATGTAACGCTGGAGCCGTGTCCCATGTGCGCCGGGGCCGCCGTCAACGCGCGCCTGCGGCGCGTCGTCTACGGCGCGCCGGACCCGAAGGCCGGCGCGTGCGGCAGCCGGCTGGACCTGTTCGCCCACGGCCTCAACCACCGGCCGGAGGTCGCCGGCGGGGTCCTGGCGGAGGAGTGCGGCGCGGTGTTGAGCGAGTTTTTCAGGAAACTGAGGGGATAACGATGCGAATCCGGAACCGGATGCTGGCCCGGCAAATCGCCGTTCTGCTGATTACCCAGGCGCTGTGTTTCATCGCGGCGTTTTTCGTGTTTTTGCTGACCGCCTCGCCGCTGGTCGGGGAGCGGCGGCTGATTCAGAACATCGGGAGTATCGCCGCGCGGTATTTTCCCGCGGCGGCGGCGGCGGGGCTGGTGATCGGAGCGGCCGGCGTGCTGGTCCTCTCCATGGCCGCCCTGCGCCGCGTCTACGCGCCGCTGGGGCGGCTGAAGACCGCCGCGCTGCACATCCGCAACGGCAACCTCGGCTATGAGCTGCCCGCCGCCGGGCAGGGCGATTTCGCCGAGCTGTCGGCGGCGTTCGAGGATATGCGCGTCCACCTGAAAAACAGCACCCAGGCCGCCGAGCGCGCCGAACGCGAACGCCGCGCGATGATGGCCAACATCACCCACGACCTGCGCACGCCGATCACGTCCATCCTCGGCTATTCGGAGGGGATTCTCGACGGCGTGGCGCAGTCGCCCGAGCAGGTCCTGCGCTACGCGGGCATCATCCGGGGCAAGGCGCAGGGCCTGCGCAAGCTGGCCGAGGATTTGGCCTTGCTGGGCCTGCTGGAGGACGAGCCGCCGCTGGAGCTGGAGCGGCTGGACGCGGCCGCGTGGTTCCGGGCGCGCGCGGAGGAGGCCGCGCTGGAGCTGGACGCGGCGGTCGAGTGGGAGATCACGGACGAGGCGCTGTGGTGCGCGGCGGACCGCGAGAAGCTGGCGCGCGTGGTGGGCAATCTGCTGTCCAACGCCGTCAAGTACGGGCGCAGGGACGGCGTGCCGCCGGTCATCCGCTTCGAGGCGCGGCGGGACGGGGAGGAAGCCCTGCTGACCGTCGCCGACAACGGCCCCGGCCTGCCGCTGGGCGAGACGCGGCGCGCCTTTGAGCGCTTCTACCGCGCCGACCGGTCCCGGGGCGTGGTCGCCGGAAGCGGGCTGGGCCTGTCCATCGCGCGGCAGATCGCGGAGCTGCACAAGGGCAAGGTCTGGCTGGCCAACCTCCGGGGAGGAGAGGGGCTGTCGGCGAATGTTTCCCTGCCGCTGCTGGAAAGGAGGCCGCCATGCGAATCCTGATTATCGAGGACGACGCCGAAATCGCGGCGCTGGAGCGCGATTATCTGCAAATCAACGGCTATGAGACGCGCGTGGCCGGGTCCGGCGCGCAGGGGCTGGCCCTGCTGCGCGGGGAGAGCTTCGACCTTGTGATTCTGGACGTCATGCTGCCCGGCATGGACGGCTTTGAGGTATTGCAGTCCATCCGCGAGACCTCCGACATCCCGGCGCTGATCGTCTCGGCGCGCGGGGAGGACGTCGACAAGATACGGGGTCTGGGGCTGGGGGCCGACGACTATGTCATCAAGCCCTTTTCGCCCGGCGAGCTGGTTGCCCGCGTGGGGGCGCATCTGGCGCGTTACCGGCGGCTGACGGAAAAGGGCGAGGGCGCGCCGCACCGCCACGCGCTGACCATCCGGGGACTGCGCATCGACCTGGACGACCGCCGCGTCACCCGCGCCGGCGCGGAGGTTCCGCTGACCGCGCGGGAGTTTGACCTGCTGGCGTTTCTGGCGCAAAATCCCAACCGCGTCTGGGCCAAGGACGATCTGTTCGAGCGCGTCTGGGGCATGGACGCGATGGGCGACAGCGGCACGGTGGTCGTTCATATCAAGAAAATCCGCGAAAAGGTGGAGCTGGACCCGCAAAACCCGCAGTATATCGAAACGGTTTGGGGCGCGGGATACCGGCTGAGGGTGTAATAAACGGGGGAGCGTGAGGCCATTGGTCTTTTCCGGCGCGGCGTTTCTGTTCGCCTTCCTGCCGCTTCTGATCGGCGTGTATTATTGGGTTCCCGCGCGGCGGACCGGGGCGCGCAACCGGGTTTTGCTGTGCGCCTCGCTGCTGTTCTACGCCTGGGGCGAGCCGGTGTGGGTCGCGCTGCTGGTGATCTCGGCCTGCGTCGACTATATCTGCGGACTGGCCCTCGGGCGTCTGCGGGAGCGCGGCGCGGGCGCGGGGGCGTGCCGGGCCGTGCTGATCGTTTCGCTGTGCGCCAACCTCGGGCTGCTGGGGACGTTTAAGTATCTGGACTTCTTTCTGGAAAGCCTCGGGCTGCTGATCGGGCGCGGCCTGCCGCTGCCGGGGCTGACGCTGCCCATCGGCATCAGCTTTTATACGTTTCAAACGCTCTCGTACACCCTTGACGTCTACCGCGGCAAGGTCGGCGTCCAGCGGTCGTTCGACCGCTTTCTGCTGTATGTCTCGCTGTTCCCGCAGCTGATTGCCGGACCGATCGTGCGCTACAGCACGGTGGAGCATCAGCTGGAAAAACGCTCCGCCGGCTGGGAGGATTTTTCTTACGGCGTCCAGCGCTTCATCGTGGGCTTCGGCAAGAAAATGCTGCTGGCCAATCCGCTGGGGGCCATTGCCGTTCAGGCGTTCGGCGCGGACGCGGCCCTGCTCTCGCCCGGCATGGCGTGGCTGGGGGCGGTGTGCTGGTCGTTTCAGGTGTTTTACGACTTCTCGGGCTATTCCGACATGGCCATCGGGCTGGGACGCATCTTCGGCTTCCGCTTTGAGGAGAATTTCATCTATCCCTATATCTCGCAGTCCGTCACGGAATTCTGGAAGCGCTGGCATATCTCGCTGTCGACGTGGTTCCGCGACTATCTGTATATTCCGCTGGGCGGCAGCCGCAGGGGACCGCGGCGGCAGGCGTTCAATATCCTGCTGGTCTGGGGGCTGGTCGGGCTGTGGCACGGCGCGGCGTGGAATTTCGTGCTGTGGGGGCTGTACTACGGCGTACTGCTGGTGCTGGAGAAGTTTGTCTGGGGCCGCGCGGCGGCACGCCTTCCGCGCCCGCTGCGCCACGGCTACACGCTGTTGCTGACGCTGTTCGGCATGGTGATCGTCAACGCCAATTCCCTGCCGCACATCGGGGCGTATTTCGCCGCGATGTGCGGGGCGGGCAGCGGGTATCTGTCCGGCGCGGCGCGGCTGATTTCGGACCACGCGGCGGAGTTTTTCTTCGCGGTTTTGTTTGCGATGCCGGCCGCGAAGCTGCTGGGCGGCAAACTGCGCGAACGCCCCTGGGGCGAAGCCCTGCGGCTTGCGGGCTTGCTGGCGCTGTTTGCGCTGGGGGCGGTCAGCCTGGTCCGGTCGTCCTATAACCCGTTTATCTATTTCCGGTTTTAAGCGTTTCCCGCTCCGCCGTCCCGGCGGAATCCATCCCTGTCGCAGAAACGGAGGCCGCGCGTCATGCGGAAAACCATTCATATCCTCTTCCTGGCCGCGTTTCTCGCCGTCCTGGCCGCCATGCCGGTCTTGACGCTGCTCATGCCGCCCGAGACCGTCAGCCCCTACGAGTTCCGCGCGCTCCAGCCGATGCCGGACTTTTCCGCCGAGGCCCTGCGCTCCGGCGCGTATTTCGCGCAATGGGAGGGCTTTTACACCGACCACCTGTTCGCCCGCGACGGCATCATCCGCGCCCATGTGCTTCTGGAGCAGAGCCTGCTGCGGCGGCGGGTCATCAACGACGTGTTTGCGGCGGACGGCCATGTGCTGCCCGTCATCCCGTTTGAGCCGCCGATAGAGGATATCCCCGGGCAGGCCAAGCAAGCCGCCGAGCGCGTGGCCCGGGTGTCCGAGGCCGTCGCGTCATACGGCGGCGCGTTCCTGTTCGTCGGGTTGCCCAGCCAGACCACCGCGTTTTTGGAGCTGTACCCGGACGGCGTATTCGGCAACGCGCCCAACCAGACGCGGATCAATCCCGCCTTCTTTGCCGCGCTGGACGAGCTGGGCGTGCCCTGCGCCGATATGGCGTCGGCGTTTGCGGAGGACGGAGCGCCGTCCGCCGCGGCCTACCGCCCGTACTATCTGCGGGCTGACCATCACCTGACGCTGAGCGGCGCCCTGCGGATGGCGGAGGCCATCGCCGGCGCGCTGGAGGAAGCGTATGGGATTCGGCTGAACGCCCCGTCGGCGGACGATTTGGTCATCTCGGCGCTGCCCAACGAGGTGCTGGGCTCGCGGGGGCGGCGGCTGTTCGGGCTGTCTCCCGTGGAGGACCGTCTGGAGGTGTTCGAGTTCCGGCGGCCCGTCCCGTTCCGGCGCGCGGACAACGGCGCGGTCTCGGAGAGCGCCGTGCTGAAGCTGCCGCGGACGCCGGAGGAGTTTACCTCCTACAGCGTCTACATGGGCGGCGATGTCGCCGAGACGGTGATTCAAACGGACCGCGCGGGCCTGCCCCGCGCCCTGATCTACGGGGACTCCCACACAAACATTTTAGAGGCGCTGCTGTACCCCTGCTTTGACGAGCAGCGGAGCCTGGACCTGCGCCATTACACGGAGACGGGGATATTGAGCTATATCGAGCGGCACCGCCCGGATATCGTGATTCTGGTGCGCGACGACCGCTCGTATCTGGGCGAGGACGGAAACGGGAAAGTTGAGCCGTAGGGAGCGCTGGCCCTCTCAGCCCTCTACCGCCGCGTACTCCACCCAGTCCTCAAACACGCCCCCCGCCGGAACCTCCAGCAGGTGCGCCTCCCGGACAAAGCCCTTGGCGTGCAGGTTAAACGCATCTGTCGAGCAGGTCTGATGCTCGACGCAGAAATACGGCTTGCCCGGCGGCGTGAACACCACAAAATGCGTAAACGACGGCCCGGCGTCCAGCTCCGTGCGGAAGGCCTCGCCGTCGTAGGTAATCACGGCCTTTTGGCCCATGGCCCGCAGAAATACGTCGTCCAGGCGCAGCGCGCCCAGCGCCTGGCCCGCGCGCAGGTCATAGCCCCCCTCCACGGGGGCTGTTTCTCCGGTCGGCAGCAGGGCGGCGGTGGCGATCATGCGCGTATCCGCCGGGACCTCCACGCGCGTGCCCGCGTCTCCGCCCAGGCGCGTAAAGTACGGGTGGATGCCCAGGCCGAACGGGACCGGCGTATCGCCGGGGTTCTCGATGGCGAAATCCACGCGCAGGCGGCCCGGCGTCAGCGTATACGTCACGAAAAACCGATGCGCAAACGGGAACCGCGCGTGAGCGGGCGACCCGGGGGCAAAGTCCAGCTGGCAGCGGACGGACGCCTGCCCGCCGTCGGCGCGCAGGCTCTCGACGGTAAACGTCTCCCCGAAAGCCACGCCGTGCATATAGGCGTTCGGCGCGGTGCTGTAAGGGTGGCGGTAGGTCTTGCCGTTGTAGGTGTAGCGGTTGTCCGTCATGCGGTTGGGGAACGGGTAGAGCAGAAACGCGCCGGTGTACCGGCTTTGGGCCAAAACGTCCGGCTCAAAGTCGATGATAGGCCGCCCGTTATAGGTCAGGCGGCAGAGGTTGGCGCCCAGCGGCGGCGAAACCAGCGCCTCCGTCTCGGCGCCGTCTCCGGCGCAGCGCAGCCGCAGAAACGGGAAGCCTCCGGTGATGACGTGGTCAACGCGGGTGGTCATGTCAGCATCCTCCTTTTTTGTAGGGGACGCACACCGGGCGTCCCGTCCCCTGGGGCGTCCCCGGGCGTCCCGTCTCCGGGCTTAATTCGATAAACGAGTACGCCGCGTCATCTGATAAAACATGACGTATGTGTAGGGACGCCATATATGGCGTCCGTGGGCGACCGGGACGGTCGCCCCTACAAACGGCGTAAACTTTTAGATGTTACGGTGTACGGGACGTTTGAGGCGGTAAACGGGACGTTTGGGGCGGTACACGGGACGCCCGGGTGTGCGTCCCCTACAGATCACTGCGATTGCCTATTGTGTCCAGCCGGAAAAAGCGCAGGGTGTTGTAATAGCTGATGTCCTCCGCCAGTCCGGACAGCGCCTCCCCCTCCGCCGGGTACTCGCCGCCCTCGGCCAAATTTCCCAGGAAATTGCACAGGATGCGGCGGAAATACTCGTGCCGCGGATAGCTCAGCAAGCTGCGGCTGTCGGTCAGCATCCCCGTAAACGCGCCCAGCAGGCCGCCCGCCGCGAAGTCGGACAGCTGCTTTTCCATACCGGGCTTATGGTCGTTAAACCACCAGGCCGGGCCGGGCTGTACCCGTCCGGGGCACGGCGCGTCGGCGTTGAAGCACCCGGCGACGGTCATCAGGGTTTCGTTGTCGGCGGGGTTGAGGCTGTACAGAATCGTGCGCGGCAGGCGGCCCGCCGCGTTCATGCGGTCCAGCAGGGCCGCCATGCGCTCCGGGCGGCTGCCGGCGTTGACGCAGTCAAAGCCCGTGTCGGGGCCGAGGCGCGCGTAGGCGGAATTGTTGTCGCGCAGGCATCCGAAGTGCAGCTGCATCACCCAGTCCAGCCGCGCGTAGTCCTCCGCCAGCGCGCACAGGACGGCCGTGCGGAATTTCGCGCCGTCCAGCGGCGGGACGGGCCGGCCCTCGCGCCCGGCCTGGAAAATGTCCTCCAGCTCCGGCCGCCCGGCCGCCTCGCACAGGCCGTACTCCAGCGCGTGGTCGGACACGCGGCCGCCGCGCTCGTTAAAATAAAGAACGCGCTGTTTCAGCGCCTCAATCAGCGTGTCAAAGGAGACGATCTCCAGGCCCGCCGCCGTGCCGAGGCGGTCCAGATACGCCGCGAAATCCGGCTTTTCGATATTCATGGCCTTGTCGGGCCGGAACGACGGCAGCACGCGCGTCCGGAAGGTCCCGTCCCGCCGGAGGCGGTCGTGCCATTCCAGCGTGTCGGCGGGGTCGTCGGTGGTGCAGAGAACCTCCACGCGGGAGCGCTCAAGGATGCCGCGCGCGCTCATGTCCGGCCCGCGCAGGCGCTCGTTGCAGCGGTCGTAGACGGCGTCGGCGTTCCGCGCGTCCAGCGGCGCCCCGATCCCGAAGTACCGCCGCAGCTCCAGGTGGGACCAGTGGTAGAGCGGATTGCCGGCGGCGCGCGGCAGGGCTTGGGCATAGCGGCGGAACACGGTCCGCGGGTCGCTTCCCAGCGCGCCGGTGATCTCGCGCTCCGGCACGCCGGCGGCGCGCATCAGCCGCCATTTATAGTGGTCCCCGCCCAGCCACAGCGCCGTGATGTTGTCATACCGCCGGTCCTCGGCGATGGCGCGGGGGTCGATGTGGCAGTGGTAATCCAGAATGGGCAGCGGGGCCGCGTGCTGATGGTAGAGCGTCTGGGCGGTTGGGGTTTGCAGCAGGAAATCGTCGTCCATAAAGGGCTTCATGGCGGAATCCTCCCTTGGGGGTCAAGAATGGGGGATGCCGGTATGATATCATATCCGGGGTTTGGATTCAAGACGATTCGGTGGGCGGTTCACGTAAAAAAGCGCGGTTTCCCGCGCTTTTTCGTTATTCGTGGATCGGCAGGAACTCAAGCCGGAGTTTCATGTCCATTGCCGCCGCCAGCCTTTGCAGGGTCTTCAGCGACGGATTGCCGCCGCCCTTTTCCAGTTTGCTGATATCCCCCTGTGCCATGCCGGTCCTTTCAGCAAGCTCTTTTTGCGTGAGCCCCGAGTTTTTCCGGGCGTCTATCATCGCCTGAATGATGGCAAACTCCGGAGCAAGAGCTTCGTACTCTGCGCGAAATCCCGGTTCTTCCAGTCTGTTCGCCAGCGCGTCCTCAAAGGTTCTCACCGTGGTTTGCCTCCTTTTCTAAATGTTCCTTCCGGTATGCTTTTGCCGTTTCAATCTCTGAACGCGGCGTTTTCTGCGTTTTCTTGATAAACCCGTTCGTAAGCACGATCATTCGCCTGACCATAAAAAAATACATAACCCGCGTGATATTGGAGCCATGCCTGGCCCGAAGCTCGAAAATGCCGTCTTCCAGGTGCTTTGAATACGGCTCCCTCAGTTCCGGCCCGTTCTCTGATATCATTGTGATCAGACGGTAGATTTTGGCCGACATCTTATCGTCGAGCGAATTGATGAAATCCTCCGCCGGACAGTCTCCGCTGCCCTTCTCAAAAAATATCACTTGATAATTCGGCACATCCACACCATCTTTGCATGAGTTATTCTATCCATAGAATATAGGATATATTCTATGTTGTCAAGGGAAATCGAAAATATTTTTAACGAATTTCCCCACAGAATGTCCGGCGGCCTACCCTTCGATCTCCAGCGTGTCCGAGGCTGTTTCCCGCAGCTTGTATTTTTGTATTTTGCCGCTGGCGGTCATCGGGAACGCCTCGCAGAACAGCACATAGCTGGGGATTTTGTGGCGGCTCATGCGCTGGCGGACATAGTCCTTCACGCCCTCCTCGTCCAACGCCGCCCCCCCGGCGGCAATCACGAACGCGCAGACCTCCTCGCCGAACTTGCGGCTGGGCACGCCGACCACCTGCACGTCCTTGATCTGCGGGTGCGTGTACAGCAGCTCCTCGATCTCGCGCGGGTAG